>CAHJXE010000300.1 GCA_903644085.1 Hyphomicrobiales bacterium | reverse complement strand
GCACCTCGAGCCGCTTGCGGCGCGAGGTGCCTTCGAGGTCGAGCAGGTTCGGACGCGGCCCGATGAAGGACACGAGGCTCATCACGAGCTCCTCGCGGATCGGGTCGATCGGCGGGTTCGTGACCTGCGCGAAGTTCTGCTTGAAGTAGGTGTAGAGCAGCTTCGAGCGACTGGAGAGCGCCGAGATCGGCGTATCGGTCCCCATGGAGCCGACCGCCTCCTGGCCGGTCACCGCCATCGGCTGCATGAGGAGCTTCAGGTCCTCCTGCGTGTAGCCGAAGGCCTGCTGGCGATCGAGCAGCGACACGTCCGAGCGCGGCTGGCGCGGCTCGACGCGGCGCAGGTCCTCCAGAACGATCTGGGTGCGGCGCAGCCATTCCTTGTAGGGGTTCGCGCCGGCGAGCTCGGACTTGAGCTCCTCGTCCGGCACGATCCGGCCCTGGTCGAGGTCGATCAGCAGCATGCGGCCGGGCTGCAACCGCCATTTCTCGATGATGTCCTCGTCCGGGATCGGCAGCGTGCCGGCCTCGGAGGCGAGCACGACGAGCCCGTCCTTCGTCACGACGAACCGCGCCGGGCGCAGGCCGTTGCGGTCGAGCGTCGCGCCGATCTGGCGGCCGTCCGTGAAGACGATCGAGGCCGGCCCGTCCCAGGGCTCCATCAGGGCCGCGTGGTACTCGTAGAAGGCGCGCCGGCTCTCGTCCATCAACGGGTTGCCGGCCCAGGCCTCCGGCACCAGCATCATCATCGCGTGGGCGAGCGAGTAGCCGCCGCGCACCAGGAACTCGAGCGCGTTGTCGAAGCAGGCCGTGTCCGACTGTCCTTCGTAGGAGATCGGCCAGAGCTTCGAGATGTCGTTGCCGAAGAGCTCGGAATCGACGCTCGCCTGCCGGGCCGCCATCCAGTTCACGTTGCCGCGCAGCGTGTTGATCTCGCCGTTATGCGCGACGAACCGGTAGGGGTGCGCGAGGCGCCAGGACGGGAAGGTGTTGGTCGCGAAGCGCTGGTGCACCAACGCCAGCGCGCTCTCGAAGCGCGGGTCCGCGAGGTCGCGGTAATAGCGCCCGAGCTGGTCGACCAGCACCATGCCCTTGTAGACGATCGTGCGCGAGGAGAGGCACACGGGATAGAACTCGGATAGCCGCGCGTCCTGGCGCGTGTAGACGGCGTTCGAGATCACCTTGCGCAGGAGGAAGAGCTGGCGCTCGAAGGCCGCCTCGTCCTCGACCGGCTTCGTGGAGCACACGAAGATCTGGCGCTGTTGCGGTTCGGTCGCCCGGACGGACGGGCTGAGGTCGTCCGAGTCGACCGGGACCTCGCGCCAGCCAAGCAGGGTCAGTCCCTCCTCGGCGACCGACGTCTCGACGATCTCCTCGACGGCCCGGCAGGCCTCGGCATCGCGCGGCATGAAGAGGTGCCCGATGCCGTAATGGCCGGCCTCCGGCAGCTCGATCCCGAGCGCGGCGCATTCCTCGTGGAAGAAGCGATGCGGGATCTGGACCAGGATGCCGCAGCCGTCGCCCATGGTGGGATCGCCGCCCACCGCGCCACGATGGTCGAGGTTCTTGAGGATGAGCAGGCCCTGCTCGACGATGCGGTGGGTCCTGCGGTCGTGCATGTCGGCCACGAAGCCGACGCCGCAGGAATCGCGCTCATGCGCCGGGTCATACAGACCCTGCGCGCTCGGCAGGTGCGGATCTCGCGACGCCACGCGGCCGAGCCGCAGATCGCTCTCAGCGCTCGCCTGCCTGCCGTGCCGTCCCGCTTGTCCGCTCATGGCACCCTCGCATCGTCGATGGCCCGAAGGCCGTCAGCGCCCCGAAGGGCGTCAGCGCCCCGGAGGGCGTCAGCGCCCCGGAGGGCGTCAGCGCCCCAGAAGGGCGCGTCAGATCGTCCCGGCGATCCGTCCGATGCAAAAGCTCTGCCCGGACTTGCCGCCATGCACTCTCCCGAGGAGGGCGGCAGCGTCCGTCTCGGCCCGCGCCCGCTCTCCGCGGGCGCCTCGGGCTGTCAGCCCGTGCGACCCCGCAACGCCCGCTTGACGCGGGCGCCGGCCGTATCTCGTTTCGCCGTGTCTGCAACGATCGCAGTCACATCGGGGCTCCGGTCCGAGGGGGTCGGACAGCGAGCTATCCTACATTCGAACGCTGCCAGATTTCCCCGTGAGGCACAAGCGTTGCGACGCACAAGCGCGGTGCGGCACGTGCGTTGCGCGTGGGCCCGCATCGCGCCAGAAAGGCGGCTCAATCGACCCCGCCCGGCCCCGACCTCAGGTGACCCGCTTTGAGCCTCTCGAACAACACTCCGGACATGAATTTCGCCAGCGACAACGTGATGGGCGCGAGTGCGCCCGTGCTCGATGCGCTCCTTGCGGCAAATGGCGGCGGCATGCCGGCCTACGGGGCGGACCCGATCACCCGCGAGGTCGAGGCGGCGTTCTGCGAGATCTTCGAACGGGACACGGCGGTCTTTCTCGTGACGACCGGCACGGCCGCGAACGCGCTCGCGGTCGCCGCCATGACGACGCCGTGGGGGCTCTGCGCCTGTCACGCGGAGGCGCACATCATCGACGATGAGTGCGGCGCGCCCGAGTTCTTCAGCCACGGCGCGAAGCTCCTCGGCATCCCGGGCACCGGCGGCAAGCTGACGCCGGCCGGCCTGGAGGCGGCGCTGGCCGCGCTGCCGAATCACGAGAAGCAGATGCCGGCGCAAGGCCTGTCGATCTCGCAGGCGACGGAGGCGGGCACGATCTACACGGGTGACGAGATCGCCGCGCTGTCGCAGGTCGCCCGCGCGAGGAAGCTCGCGCTGCACATGGACGGCGCGCGCTTCGCGAACGCGCTCGTCGCGCTCGACGTCAGCCCGGCCGAGATGACGTGGCGGCGCGGCGTCGACATCCTGTCCTTCGGGGGCACCAAGAACGGCTGTCTCGCGGCCGAGGCGATCCTGGTCTTCGATCCCGCGCTCGCGGACTCGCTACGCTACCGCCGCAAGCGGTCCGGCCACACGGTCTCGAAGGGGCGGCTGCTCTCCGCCCAGTTCCGCGGCTACCTCGCGGGCGACCACTGGCTCGCGAATGCGCGGCACGCGAACCGCATGGCCGACACCCTCTCGGCCGGCCTCGCGGCGATCGCGGGCGTCAGGCTCGCCTGGCCGACGCAGGTGAACGAGGTGTTCCCTGTCCTGCCAGCCCATGTGGACGCGGCGTTGAAGGCGAGCGGCGTCGCTTACTATCCCTGGTCGTCCGGCAGCCTGCCCGAAGGTCTCACGATCGGCCGCGACGAGAGCCTCGTCCGGATGGTGACATCCTTCGCGACGACGCCCGAGGCGGTCGAGGCCGTGCTGTCCACCGCCCGCGAGGCATCGTTGGCGATAGCGCCGCGAAGTGTCGCCGCATGAACGGCTTGTAACGTGGCCGCCCCAGCGCCGCCCCAATCACCGCCGATGCTAAATTCATGACCATCCGCTTTCCCGTTCCCTCTCCGCGCTCGCTCGTCCTCGCGCTCGCGGCGGCCTCGTCTCTCGCGGCCGTGCCGGCCTCGGCCCAGTTCTTCGGCGGCTACTACAACGCGCCGCCCTCGCCCTACGGCTACGGCGGGTACGGCTATGCGAGGCCCCTGCCCCCGGACGAGATCGTCGATCGAATCGAGGACCAGGGCTTCGAGAACGTGCGGCGCGTGCGGCTAGAAGGCTCGGTCTACGTCGCCGAGGCGACGAGCGAGGGCGGGATCCGGACCCGCGTCACGGTCGACGCCTACCGGGGGCGCGTCCTCGACCAACGCCCCGTGCTCGCCGGCTACCCGGGCGGGGCTCGCGGCGGGTCGCCCTACGAGGAGATGTCCGAGAGCGAGATGCGCCGCCGCGGCATCGTACCTGGACCTGGGCCAGGTATGCCTGGCCTTCGGCCAGGTGTGCTCGGGCCACCCCCCGGAGCCGCGCCCTTCCGTGAGGCTGCGCGGCCCTACGCGCCCGTCCCAACCTCGCCGGCCGAGGCCGCGCCGGGCTCCGCCCGACCCGACGGAGCCTTACCGGCTCCGGCCGATTCCCGTCTCGCGCCGAGTGGTGGTGCCCGCAGCGAGACGCCGCGGCGAAGGGCGTCCTTGGCTTCATCGAGGAGCGCGTAGCCCGCATCATCCTTCGTAAAGATATGATGGTCGCCGCGAATGCGCTCCTCGAATCCGAGATGGATCAGAATCGCTCGAAG
>CAHJXE010000299.1 GCA_903644085.1 Hyphomicrobiales bacterium | reverse complement strand
CGCACTGCCGGTCGGGCGGATACCCGGCACGACGAGATCGAGCCGGCCCGCCACCTCGGCGCCCAGTCGGGCGAGGTCGGGCCCCGCGCAGACGAGCCCGTCGACGCCGGCCTCCACGGCATCGCGCGAGCGCTTGTCCACGAGCGTCTCGACGTTCATCGAATATCCCGCCGCGTGGACGTCGTCGGCGCCCATCGATGTGAGCACGCTGACGCCCAGGATCGCGAGCCCGTACGTGCCGCGACCCGCGACGGCGGCCCGCATCGTCTGCGGATACGCGTGGACCGTGAGGAACCGGGCGCCGAATCCGGCGATAGAGCGCACGCCCTCCTCGACCGTGCGGGGAATGTCGTGGAGCTTGAGGTCGAGGAACACCTCGTGCCCGGCCCGGATCAGCCGCTCGGCCAAGGCGAGGCCGCCCGTATAGGCGAGCTGGTGGCCGATCTTGAGGACGACCGGCAGGCCCGAGAGCCGCTCGGCCAGTGCCTCGGCCTGCGCCACGCTCGGCAAATCCAAGGCGACGATCAAGCGACTTGCGGGATCGACCGATGAACCCGGCCTCAGACGTTCCTGAACCACTGCCGTCGTCAACATGATCGCCGCCCTCCCCGGCGTTGTCGGTCGCGCCGAGACATCCCGGCGTCAACCCTGGCGATCATCTGCGCACACGAGAAAGGCGGGCGCTCTCGCGCCCACCTCTCTCGTCTCCAGTCATCGAGACTGCGTCAGTACCGGAAGCCCGCGTGACGGTAGCCGTATCCGCGACCGTAGAACCCGCCGCGATAACCGAAACGCGGACCGTAGAACGGGCGACGATAGTAGCCGAAGCGCGGACCATAGAAGGGGCGACCGTAATAGCCGTAGGGGCGACCGTAATAACCCGGATATCCGTATCCGTAAGCGACGGGGTAGCCGTATCCACCGTAGCCGTATCCACCGGCCAGAGCCCCGCCGAGCAGCGCGCCCGCCACGAACGGGCCTGCCCCGAAGCCGTAACCCCCACGGTAGCCGCCGTAATAGCCCCGTCCGTAAAACTGGACGTGGTCGACGACGGGAGATCCCGCGATCGTGGATGCGCTCGCCACCGTCGCGGGCGCGGCGTCCGCCCCGGACGAGACCGTGGTCCCGAGCGTCGCGGCCAGGGCGCCTGCCGCCATAAGATGTCCGAAGCTTCTCGATATCATGTCAGCTCCTCCTCAGATGACCCCTTGCGAATAACGGGTTCAGGGTGGGAGCGTTCCCGGGCACGCGGTCCGAACCTGGACGCGTCGTCCCGTCAGCCGCGTCGGCGAAGGATCGCCAGACGGCGACGCGTCCGGGTGGTTCGGCCGGCGCCGCGCCGCGGGCCGATCTGCTCGTAGCGCCAGAACGGTCCACCCCTGTAGTAGGTGCGCACGTCGAACCCGTCGGTACGTTGCGTCGTCGCCTGCTGGACGTCGCTCTCCGGCGTGAAATACACGGTCGGGCGTCCGAGATAGGGCGAGTAGCCGTAGAATGGCGGATAGCCGTCGGCCCGGGCAGACGACACGACGGCGACGGTGCCCGCGAGTGCCGCGATCGCGACGAGGACGGACGAGGCGGAACGGGTCACATGCGATCCTGAGCTGGCCGATTTGACCCGGACGCTAATGGGTCGGCCGCGCAGGCGCAATCGCTACTGGTTCCAGCCGCTCTTGTAGGGAACGGTCGGGGCTGCCCTCATCTGGTCCGGACTCGCGTCCATCTCGGCCGTCCATCCGCCGCTTGGCGCATGCGCGATCCGGAGCGCGGTTGCGGGCACCACGATATGGCGCTCGCCCGAGCCGGCCCGCGTACCGACCGAGATCACGTAACCGCGCACCGTGGCGTTCGGGTCGAGTGCGAGATCCACGATCTCGCCCAAACGCTCGTGCTTGGCGTTGAACACCTCGAGATCGACCACGTTCGAGGCGAACGGCGCGTCGGGCGCGAGTTCGACGGACGCAACCTGCGCGGGCGCGCCGGATGTGGCCTGAACGAGCGCCCAGCACGCGACGGCCAGCATGACCGCGACATTGCTCAGAAGTCCGGTCCGGATCATGTCAGAACACCGCCTGCCCGACGGAGACGGCCACCACCACCACGATGACCGCGATGACGAGGAACAACCCGAACAGGATCTTGGCGATCCGGCCGGCACCGGCCGATATGCCCGTGAACCCGAGCGCGCCCGCAACGAGCGACACGACGAAGAAGATCAGCGCGTAGCGCAGCATGCGAGACTCCGCGATATGGGGGCAAGAACCCGCAGGCCGCGAGCGCGTTCCGTCCTGCGACCATGCGCTACTCGGCCGGCACCTCGGAGCGCACGCTCGCCCGGTCGCGCAAGGGCCGCTCTTCCATCAGGATCAGAGCGGTCAGAGATCCGCAGAGCCCGATCGTCGCCGCCACGAAGACCCAGTGGAACGCGCCCGCGAGCAGCGCGTCACCGCCGGACAGCGTGTCGAGCGTGACTCCGTGGCCACCGAGGGTGGCCGGGCCACCCGCGGCGGCGTGACCGCCGAGCACGATCGCCCCGAACGCCGCCACCACGATCGCGCCGCCGAGCTGGCGCGAGAAGTTCATGCTGGCGGTCGCGGTGCCGAGATGGTGCGGCAGGACGGCGTTCTGCAGCGACACGGTCGCGACCGGCATCAGGGTGCCGAGCCCGCCGCTCGTCAGCATGAGCAGGACCTCGATCACCCAGAACGGCGCGGAGCCGGCGAGCGCGGACAACGCCCCGACCGAGACGGCCGCGGTCGCGACGCCACCCAGCGGGATGCGCTTGTAGTGCCGGAACCGCGCCATCGCGCGGCCGGACAGGGTCGAGCCGATCGTGATGCCGATCATGAGCGGGATCAGCGCGAGACCCGATTGCCGGGCCGACAAGCCGAGCGCCGCCTCGAAGTAGATCGGCACGAAGATCGCGAGCCCGATATAGGTCCCCATGCCGAGCGTGCTCGACAGGATCGCGAAGCCCACGACCCTGTCCAGGATCACGGGGAGCGGGATGAGCGGCTCCGGGGCGGTCATCATGCGCCGCACGAAGGCGGTCCACAGCCCGGCCGAGAGCGCGAACAGGCCGAGGACCGGACCCGACGCCCACGGGTAACGCACGCCGCCCCAGCTCAGCGCCAACATGAGGCTGACCGTCGCGCAGCTCATGAGGACGGCGCCGAGCACGTCGAGCTTGTGCCGGCGCTCGTGGCGCGGCAGCAGCTTCAGGCGCTCGTTCACGAGGAAGAACGCGAGGGCGCCCAGCGGCAGGTTGATCCAGAAGATCATCGACCAGTGCAGGGTCTCGGCGAAGAACCCGCCCAGCACCGGCCCGGCGACGCTGGCCGACGCGAAGACCGCCCCGAAATAGACCTGGTAGCGCCCACGCTCGCGCGGCGTCACCATGTCGGCCACGATCGTCTGCGCCAGCGCGATGAGGCCGCCCCCGCCGAAGCCCTGGACGGCCCGCGCCAGGATCAGCGCCAGCATCGTGGGCGCGAGCGCGCAGGCGACCGAGCCCACGAGGAAGATCCCGATGCCGATGAGCAACGTGACGCGCCGACCGTGCATGTCGCTGAACTTGCCGTAGAGCGGCGTCACGGCGGTCGAGGCGAGCAGGTAGGCAGTCACGATCCAGGGCAGGTGCGCGACGTCGCCGAGGTCGCGCCCGATCGTCGGCATCGCGGTCGCGACGATGGTTTGGTCGAGCGCAGAGAGCAGCATGGCCAGCATGATGCCGATGAAGATCGACCGGATGTCCTGCGGACTCAGCCTCGGCGTGTTCAGTGCGGCCGGCGTCTCGGCATCCATCTCCGGTCAGGCCGTCCCGGCCCGAGGAAACTCCGCGTCGAGCCGGTCCACGATCGCCGCGACGCCGTGACGGATCGGGTCGGAGGCGGGCAGGCCGTGCTCGGCCGAGAGGTCAGCGAGGAGCGACTTCGCCTCATCGTCGCCGAGCGCGCTCGTGTTCACCGCGATGCCGACCGGCCGGATGGCCGGGTTGGTCAGGCGGCCGCAGCTCACCGTCATGTCGATGACCTGCGTGATGGAGGGCAGCGGGTGCTGGACGCCGCGCATGCGCGTGCGGGTCGGCTCGTGGCACACCACGAACGCGTCCGGCTGCGCCCCGTGCAGCAGCCCCATCGTGACGCCCGAGAAGGAGGGATGGAAGAGCGAGCCCTGGCCCTCCACGAGGTCCCAATGGCCTTCTGCGGCGGCGGG
>CAHJXE010000298.1 GCA_903644085.1 Hyphomicrobiales bacterium | reverse complement strand
CGGACCTCATGGCGGACGCGATCCGTTACGCCGGCCAGGGTTGCCCGGTCTCCGACAGCGAGCTCAGGACGGTGGCGAACGAGGAGGCGGCGCTCCTCGACGCCCCGGGTTTCGCCGAGACGTTCCGCTTCGCGGGCGAGCCGCCCAAGGCCGGCGACGTGCGGCGGCTGCCCGCGCTTGCCGCCACCCTGTCGCAACTGGCCGAAGCCGGGCTCGACGACTTCTACCGCGGCGATGTCGGACGCGAGATCGCGGCCGAGTGCGAGCAGCTCGGCATCCCGGTGACGCGTGCCGATTACGAGGCGTTCCGTGCGGTCGTGCGCGAGCCGCTGAGCGTGCGGCTGCGCGGCGCGACCGTCTACAACAAGGCGCCGCCGACCCAGGGGATCGCGTCGCTCCTGATCCTGGGCATCTACGAGCGCCTCAATGTGACGGGGCGCGAGAGTGTGGCGCACCATCACGGGCTGATCGAGGCGACCAAGCGCGCCTTCCGCATCCGCGACCGGATCGTGACGGATCACGACCGGCTCAGGCACGACCCGGCGGCGTTCATCACATCGGACGCGCTCATGCGGGAGGCGGCCGCGATCGACATGCGCCGCGCGGCGCCCTATCCGGCCGCGCCCGCGAAGGGCGACACGGTCTGGATGGGCGCGATCGACCGCAGCGGTCTCGCGGTCTCCTACATCCAGTCGACCTACTGGGAGTGGGGCTCGGGCTGCACGCTCGCGCGCACCGGCATCCACCTGCAGAACCGCGGCGCCTCCTTCTCGCTCGACCCCTCGGCGGTTAACCCGCTGGAGCCCGGGCGCCGCCCCTTCCACACGCTGAACCCCGCGCTCGCGGCCTTCGACGACGGGCGCGTCATGCCCTACGGGGCGATGGGCGGGGACGGGCAGCCGCAGTTCCAGGCGCAGATCTTCACGCGCTACGCGGACCTGCGCGAGGGCGTCGCCGAGGCGGTCGACCGGCCGCGATGGTTGCTCGGCCGCACCTGGGGCTCCTCCTCGACGAGCCTCAAGATGGAGAGCCGGTTCGACCCCGCGATCATGGAGGGGCTGGCCCGGCTCGGCCACGACGTCGAGGAGGTCGGCCAACCCTACTCGGACGGGCTCGGCCATGCGGGCATGCTGGTGAAGTACCCCCGCGACGGCCGCGTGGAGGCGAGCCACGACCCGCGCTCGGACGGGAGCGCGGAGGGGATCTGACGCCTGGTCACGATGTTGTCTACCTCAGTTCTGCATCCTGCGGTGCAACGGGGAGGTGGGCCAGGATCGAGCGGGTTCGCTCGCGAAAAACCGCTCCGCAACTTCTGCCTCTCGCCGAGCGAGTTGTTCCGGCAGACCGATGTCGGAGGGCCTCGTCGGATGCATCGATGAATTGGCGCTTCCGCCTCCGCCCGAGCGAGGCGTCCGGGGTGCCTTCGAGGTCATCTGCCGTCCAATTCCTGAAGTCGAACGAGCAGCCGTTCGCCGCGCCGATCTGCGCCAGTCACCTCGAAGCGACGATCCGTCGGGAGCAAAACTTCTTCCTCGTAGAAATGCGCCGAGAGGAACCAGACCGAGCGGGCACTCTGCGATCGAATGATGAACAGGACATTGCCGCCGAACGCCGCCTCTTCCTTATAGGTCGCGCTCGTGAAGCCACGAAACACGACCTCACGTCCTGGAACGTAATTTTGGGCGAACGCGTCGAGATCGGGTGCTCGGACGCCGCGATAGACGAGAGACGCCAGACCTGTCAGCGCGGGGAGCTTGTGCAGGCAAGCGTTCAGCACGGCTGCGAAGACGCGAACCTCCCCGCTCGGGGCGCCGGACCAGAGTTGGCGATTGATTTCGGCGTGCCAGCTTGCGGCGTTCGAGTAGACGTACAAGGCCAAGGCTTCGTACGACATCAAGCTCCCGAAATGGGGCTCGTCGAGCTCGCCGCCGATCTTCGTGACGCAATGCCGTGTCGCCTCGACGCCGATCAGCCTGTCGAGGACCGCGACGAATTGCGCTCCCGTCACGGGCTCTTCGTCACGTTCGTGCCGTCGGATATTCCGGGCGCGACCTTCACGGCACCGCAGACGCGCATCGCCAACCTGAACTGTATCGGGACTTCGGGATTATGTGGCGCTTCCGGTCTTGTAAACTCGACCAGCCACGATTGCGGAGATCGCCGATGACACTCGCCTCCGTTCGCGCCGACCTCGCCGCGCGCGCGCCCGACCTCGCGATCGTGGAGCTCGACGTCAGCACCGCGACGGTCGCGGAAGCGGCGGCAGGGCACGGCGTGGAGCCGGCCCGGATCGCCAAGACGCTCTCGCTCAGGGTCGGCGGGCGCGTCGTCCTCCTGGTGGTGCGGGGCGACGCGCGGCTCGACAACCGCAAGGCCAAGGCCGCGTTCGGCGGCAAGGTCAGCATGCTCGGGGCCGAGGAGGTCGAGGCGATCACGGGCCATCCGGTCGGCGGGGTCTGCCCGTTCGGCCTCCCGACGCCGATCCCCGTCTACTGTGACATCTCTCTGAGGAGCTACGACGAGGTGATCCCGGCCGCCGGCTCGACCCGCTCCGCGCTCCGCATCGCGCCCGAGCGGATGGCCGAGCTCACCGGGGCCACGTGGGTCGACGTCTGCCAAGCGCCCGAATGACCCGGCATGGCGTCGCTTGGTCGCGTCGCGGGCGGCGGCCCGGCTCCACATGTCGGGTGCGGATCAACATGGATGACGGGCAGTGGATCGCAGAGGTTTCGCGCTCGGCCTCATGACGGCGCCGGCGATCGGGCCGGCCGTCGCGGCGGGCGAAAACATGGCATCCTTCACGAGCGGCGGGGCGACAATCGCGGTCGAGTGGTTCGCGGCCGCGACCGGCGCACGCGGTCCGGCCCTGCTCCTGCTGCACGGCGCCGACGGCCTGACCTACGGTGACGGCTACCGCCTCGGCGCGCAGGTGCTGGCCGGGGCCGGCTATCACGTGGCCTTCGTGCACTACCTCGACCGGACGGGCGAGCGCCGGGTCTCCTACGCGACGCTGCGCGAGCGCTTTCCGCTCTGGGCCGCGACGGTCAGCGACGCGCTGGGCTGGCTCGGCGGTCGTCCGGAGGTCGATCCGGCGCGGCTCGGCATCGTGGGGATCTCGCTCGGGGCGGCGCTCGCCTTGGAGGTCGCGTCCTCCGACGCGCGCGTGAAGGCCATCGTGGACTATTTCGGGCCGGTGCCGGAGGAGTTCGCGGCGCGGCGCCCGAAGCTGCCGCCGACCCTGATCCTGCACGGCGAGGCGGACCGCATCGTGCCGGTCGCGAACGCCTACGCGCTCGACCGGCTGCTGACCGAGACCGGCACGCCGCACCAGATGGAGGTCTATCCGGGGCAGGGCCACGGGCTGACCGGGCTCGCGCAGTTCGACTCCGCGAACCGCGCCTCGGCCTTCCTCGACCGGTATCTCGCGAAAGTTTAATTCAGGGGGTCGGCTTAGTCCGACGTGACCGCGCGGTCCGGAGGCCCGAAGTCGAGGAGGTGGCCGGCGCGGTCGCGCTTCGCCGCGAGATAGCGGCGGTTCTCGGGCGTCACCCGGCCGATCCCGCGCTGGTGCGACACGACCTCCAGCCCCGCGCCCTGGAGCGCCGCGATCTTGTCGGGGTTGTTCGTGATGAGCCGCACCCGGGCGACGCCCAGCTGGCGCAGCATCTCGGCGGCGAAATCGAACCGGCGCTGGTCCGGCCCGAAGCCCAGCATCTCGTCCGCGTCGTAGGTGTCGTAGCCTTGCGATTGCAGCTTGTAGGCGCGGATCTTGTTCGCGATGCCGTTGCCGCGCCCCTCCTGGTCGAGATAGAGCAGGATGCCGCCGCCGTTCTCGGCCATGAACCGCACGCTCGACCGCAACTGGTCGCCGCAATCGCATTTCAAGCTGCCGAACAGGTCGCCCGTGAGGCAGGCGGAGTGCAGGCGCACCAGCATCGGCTCGGCGAAGTCGGGCCGCCCCACCACGATCGCCACTTGGTCGCGCAGGCCCTCGCCGCCGCGGAACACGATGAACTCGGTCTCCGCCGCATCCTCCAGCGGCACCGGGGCGCGGCCCATGATCCTGAGATCGCGCGCGCGGGCCGAGCGGTAGTCCCGCACGGCGTCGCAGCCGACGCGCAGCACGGAGCCGTCGACCTCGACCGAGCGGCCGATCGGCAGGACGACGACGGCCGGCAACGCCAGCGCCAATCGCGCGAGTTCGAGCGCCGCCTCGTCG
>CAHJXE010000297.1 GCA_903644085.1 Hyphomicrobiales bacterium | reverse complement strand
GGGAGCCGGCGCGGGGGCTGGGGCAACGGGGGTCGTGGCCGGCGCGGTGACCGGCTGATCCGTGGTCTGGGCTCGAGCCGCGAGACTGACGGCCGACGCGATCGCGACGATCGTGGCCACGGCGGCGACGCCGGTCAGGTAACGCATGGGTCTCTCCCGGGCGGCCGAGCCACCTCCGAACCGTCTCATGACAGAGTAACAGGCAAGCGCCTGCGCCGCCACGCAAATGGTCACGCTCGCCGCGCTTCACAGGCGCCGACCCGACGCTACGTTCGGTCGGGTCGCGGCTCAGCTGGACGAACGACATGGATCATGGATCTCTGTCCGACGAGGACAGATCGGAGCTGCCTCGACGAACTGGTGCGAACGGATCTCGACGTTGGGAGCGGTCCTCAGCCACCTCCAAGGGCTGACCAAGTCGACCGAGCGGCCCTTTACTCCGTCTCCGCGCCCTGGAGGTAGGTCGGCCGCTTCTGGAGCATGGTCAGCGCCGTCAGGAACGAGATCGCGCACATGGCGGTCACGTACCAGTAGAACCAGGTC
The DNA here is from genome assembly GCA_903644085.1 of Hyphomicrobiales bacterium. Classification (GTDB taxonomy): domain Bacteria; phylum Pseudomonadota; class Alphaproteobacteria; order Rhizobiales; family Beijerinckiaceae; genus Enterovirga. The sequence goes on along the minus strand of CAHJXE010000297.1, from coordinate 3,727 downwards.
TCGTTGCCCACGTCCTTGAGCTTCAGGGCCACCGCCTCGGCCGATCCGCCGAAGATGGCGTTCGCGATCGCGTAGGAGAGGCCGACACCCAGTGCCCTGACTTCGGCGGGGAACATCTCGGCTTTCACGAGCCCCGAGATCGAGGTGTAGAAGGACACGATGCACAAAGCCATGACGATCAGCACGTAGGCGACGTAGGGGTTCGTGACCCCGCCGATCGCGTACATGAGCGGCACGGTGCACAGCGTCGCGAGCCCCCCGAAGAGCAGCATGGAAGGCTTGCGGCCGATCCGGTCGGAGAGCGCCCCGAAGGGCGGCTGGAGGATCATGTAGGTGAACAGGACGGCCGTCATGACGACGTTCGCCGTGCGGTCGTTCATGTGCGCCGTGTTGATCAGGTATTTCTGCATGTAGGTCGTGAACGTGTAGAAGATCAGCGACCCGCCGGCCGTGTAGCCGATGACGGTCAGGAAGGCGCGCGGATGGTCGCGGAGCAGCGCGCCCAGCGAACCGGCCTCCTTGCGCGTGCGGGTCTCGACCGAGGATGTCTCGGCCAGCGAGCGCCTGAGATAGAAGGCCACGATCGCCGCCCCCGCCCCGATGAAGAACGGGATGCGCCATCCCCAGGCGCGCAGCTCCTCCGTCGGCAGCGAGAGCTGGACGATGAGGACGACCGCCGAGGCGAGGAGCTGCCCGCCGATCAGCGTGACGTACTGGAAGGAGCCGAAGAAGCCGCGCCGTCCCGCGAGCGCCACCTCGCTCATGTAGGTCGCCGACGTGCCGTACTCGCCGCCGACCGAGAGGCCCTGCAGCATGCGCGCGACGAGGAGCAGGATCGGGGCCGCGATCCCGATCGACGCGTAGGTCGGCAACACGGCGATCGCGAGCGAGCCGAAGCACATCATGAGGACCGAGATCATCATGGAGGTCTTGCGGCCGTACCGGTCCGCCACCCAGCCGAACAGCCAGCCGCCGACCGGGCGCATCAGGAAGCCGATCGCGAAGACGGCCGACGAGTAGAGGAGCTGCGTCGTGGGGTCGGCCTTCGACACGAACGAGAAGAAGGCGGGCGAGAAGTAAAGCGCCGTGAACGCGTAGGCGTAGAAGTCGTACCACTCGACGAGGTTGCCCGAGGACGAGCCGACGATCGCCATGATGCGGCGGCGCGTGTCGTGCGGGTCGATCACCGCCTCGCGAGGGTCGACAAGCGCCTGCGTGGCGGATTGGGCGATCGTGCTCATGTCGCGCGTCCCGGACCGGCGAGGCGTCGCCGCGTGCGAGAGCGTTCCTGCCACGGTCGGCCGCACGGGTAAACCGTCGTGCGGATCAGACGTTAGTCGTCGCGATTCAGTCGTCGCGATGAACGCGCTCGTTGCGTTCGTGGCGCTCTTGCGCCTCGATCGACAGGGTGGCGATCGGCCTTGCCTCGAGCCGCCTGAGCGAGATCGGCTCGCCGGTATCCTCGCAATAGCCGTAGGTGCCCTCGTCGATACGCGAGAGCGCGGCGTCGATCTTGGAGATCAGCTTGCGCTGCCGGTCGCGCGCCCGGAGTTCGATCGCGCGGTCCGTCTCGGAGGAGGCCCGATCGGCGAAATCGGGATGGTTCGGGTTCTCGCTCTGGAGGGTCATCAAGGTCCCCTGAGCTTCCTTCAGGATCTCGCCTTTCCAGGCCGCGAGCTTGCGCTTGAAATAGGCCCTCTGCCGCTCGCTCATGAACGGTTCGTCGTCGGCGGGGCGGTAATCCGGTTCGATGATGCTCTGCGCCATCGCGCCCCTCTGCTCGAATCCGCACGGGAGGCGGCTCATGGCGCGGGCCTATATCGCGACCGCCCCCCCGGCCACAACTGGCCTCGTGTCCTTCGTTGAGAGGGGGAGCGGCAGACGCGGCCCATTTGCAGTGCACGTGCCGCGTCGCGCGGCGTCCTGCCGCGCCTTGGAATTCAGAAGCGGAAGTAGATGAAATCGTAATTGGCGTCGTCGCCGAGCTTGAACAGGACGAGCACGAAGGCGACCGCCGTCGCGGCCGCGAGCGAGCGGCGCGGCGGCACGCGATGCACCGCCGCCCAGGCGGTCGGCCCCAGCGTCGAGATGCCGGCCGCGAGCGCGATCGTGCGCCATTTGAACTCGCCGCCCATGGCCGCGAATCCGAGGAGCGCGCGATAGATCGCGCCCGCGGCCGCGAAGCTCGGCGCCCGGAACATCACCCAGGTCAGCACCACGAAGAGGCCGGTCAGCGCCCAGCCGAGCGGGGCGGGCATGCGCAAGCCGGCCCGCCGCCACACGAGGCCCGCCACGAGGCCGATCCCGTGCGCCACGCCCCAGGCCACGAAGGTGAGGCCGGCCCCGTGCCAGAGGCCGCCGAGCGTCATGGTGGCGAGGAGCGCCGCGATCTGCACCGCGAGACCGTGGCGGTTGCCGCCGAGCGGGACGTAGAGGTAGTCGCGCAGGAAGCGCGACAGCGTCATGTGCCAGCGCCGCCAGAACTCCTGCAGCGAGGTCGCGCGGTAGGGCGCGTCGAAGTTCTGCGGCAGCACGATCCCGAAGAGGAGCGCGAGGCCGAGCGCCATGTCGGTGTAGCCCGAGAAGTCGAAATAGATCTGGAACGAGAAGCCGAGCGTCGCCTGCCAGGCCTCCAGGACCGAGACCGATTGCCCCGCGCCCGCGGCCGCGAAGACCGGGTTCGAGTAGGTCGCGAGCGGGTCGCCCAGCAGCACCTTCTTGAGAAGCCCCACGACGACGAGCATGAGCCCACGGGCGACGCGCTCGGCCGCGTCCGGCCGCGAATAAGGCCGCTCGCCCGTCTGGTGCATCACCTCCGACCAGCGCACCAGCGGCCCGGCCAGCACCTGGGGGAAGAACGCGATGTAGAACGCGTAATCGACGAGCCCGTAGCGCGGCGCGCGCCCGGCCCGAAGGTCGCTCAGGTACATGACGTGGTGGAAGGTGAAGAACGAGATGCCGAGCGGCAGGGCGATCGCGGGCGCCGCGAAGCCCGCGCCCGCGAGCCTGTCCGCGAGGTCGACCGCGAACCCCGCATACTTGAACAGGCCGAGCAGCGCGAGGTTGGCCGCGAGCGCGGCCGTGACCAGCCAGCCCCGGGGCGCGCGCACGAAGGCCCCCGCGACGAGCCAGTTGAGGAGGATCGAGCCCGCGAGCAGCGGCACGAAGCGCAGGTCCCACCAGCCGTAGAACACGAAGGACACGAGTACGAGCGTCGCGATCCGTGCCTCCGGCCGGTAGCGCGCGACCGCCCAGTGGAGCGCCAGCGCGACGGGCAGGAAACCGAGGAGGAAGGGATAGGAGTTGAACAGCATCGAGAAGCTATGACGGCGCGGTCGCGCCTCGGTTCAGTAGATCGCCGCGTAATGACGGCACAGGGCGGCGGCGTCGAGCCCGTCCGTCTGCGCGAGTTCCGCGCGCTTCATCCCGAGATAGGTCTCGCGCGCCAGAGGCGGCAGCGCGGTCCCGAGGACGGGATCGGCCGCGAGCGCGTCGAGCGCCTCCTCCAGGGTCTCGGGCAGGCGCAGGAGCCCGAGGGCGGCGCGCTCGCCCTCGCTCATCCGCTCCGGGTCGCCGGCGACGATCGGCGGGGCGGGGAGCCCGGCCTGGATCCCCGCGAGCCCGGCCTGGACGAGCATGCCGAGCGCGAGGTGTGGGCAGGCGGTGGCGTCGAGCGGGCGGTATTCGAGGTTGAAGCTCTGCGCCGGGTCGCGCCCGCCCAGCGTCG
>CAHJXE010000296.1 GCA_903644085.1 Hyphomicrobiales bacterium | reverse complement strand
CGGCCCCGCTCGTCCTGTGGAGCGCCCTCCCCCGCCCGCTGCCGCGCTGGGCCGTGACGCTCGCGGCCGTCGCGGTCGCGCTCGGCTGCCTGTCGGTCATGGGCGAACTCGCGACCGACCTCGCGCTCCGCGCCCGGCTCGGCTTCCGACACGAGACCTTCATCTTCAAGCGTTCAGCGACCGCGATCCTGATCGTGTCCTGGCCGATCCTCTGGGCACTCTGGACACGCGGCTCGCGCGGGATCGCGGCGGCGCTCGCGGTACTCGTCGTGCTGGCAAGCGTCGCGGCGCATTCGAGCGCGACGCTGCTCGGCTTCGCGGTCGGGGCGGCGCTCCTCTTCGCGTCCCGCCTCTCGGTGCGCCTCGCGCGCGTCGTGACTGCAGCGCTCCTGCTCGTGGCGCTCGCGGGAGCGCCCTTCATCGGCGAGATGGCGAACCGCCTGATCCCGGAGCGCGTGGTCGACCGGATGGAGGGCGCGCACGCGCGCGACCGCATCGAGATCTGGCGTAGCTTCGGGGCGGTCGTGCGCGACCGGCCCGTGCTCGGCACCGGGTTCGGGACGAGCGCCGCGCTGGCGCGCGACCCCGTGGCGGCCGAGGTGCCCGAGGAGCGCCGCCTGCTGCTCGGCGCCTGGCACCCGCATAACGGATACCTCCAGGTCTGGGCCGAGACCGGCGCCGTCGGGGCGGCCTTGGCGGCGCTGGCGCTCGTGCTGCTCACGGCCTCGCTCGCGAGCCCTGCCGCCTTCGCGGTCCTCGCCTCGGCGGGGGTGATCATGCTGGTCGGGCATGGCGCGTGGCAGGGCTGGTGGATCGCGGTGCTCGGCGTCGCGGCGATCTGGACGCGACTCGGCTACCCCGACGCGGACGCGCCGCGGAAGCCTGTCGCCAGCACGTAGAGTTCGGCCGAATCTGGACGGCTGGCCGCAGGCTTGATGTGCCGCACGGCCGCGAAATCGCGTTTCAGGTCGGCGAGGATCGTGTTCTCGGTCCCGCCCTTCAGCACCTTTGCCAGGAATGCGCCGCCCGGCGCCAGCACCTCGCGCGCGAACTCGGCCGCGACCTCGGCCAGCCCCATGATGCGCAGGTGGTCGGTCTGCTTGTGGCCCGTCGCGTTCGCCGCCATGTCGGACATCACGACGTCGGCGCGCTCCCCCAGCATCGCGACGATCCGGGCGGGCGCGTCCTCGGCCATGAAGTCCATCACCATGAACTCGACGCCCGGCACCGGGTCCATCTCCAGGAGGTCGATCGCCACGACTTTGCCGCGGCCCGAGGCGCACCCGACCCGCCCGGCGGCGACCTGCGACCAGCCGCCGGGCGCCGCCCCGAGATCGATCACGCGGCCGCCCGGCCGGAAGACGGGGAAGCGCTCGTCGATCTCGACGAGCTTGTAGGCGGCGCGCGAGCGATAGCCGTCGCGCTTCGCCTGCGCCACGTAGGGGTCGTTCAGTTGGCGCGCGAGCCAGGCGCGCGAGGACGGCGTCTTGTTGCCGCCCTTGCGGACGATCTGCCGGCCGGGCCGCGCCAGGCCGGACCCGAGCTTGCTCGTCACGAGGCGCTCCGGCGCGTCCAGACCTTGTCCTCGCGCATCATCGTCATGAGGATGCCCTCGCGCAGGCCCCGGTCCGCGATGCGCAGGTGCTCGGCCGGGAAGGCGCGGCGGATCGCCTCCAGGATCGCGCAACCCGCGAGCACGAGGTCCGCCCGGTCGCGCCCGATGCAGGGGTTCTGCGCCCGCTCGTCGAGATCCGTGCCGAGAAGGCGCGCCAGCACCCGGTCGATGTCGGCCGAGCGCATCCACATTCCGTCGACGCGCCGGCGATCGTAGCGCTCGAGCCCGAGGTGGATGCCGCCAACGGTCGTGACCGTGCCGGAGGTGCCGAGGAGGTGGAAGTTCGGGGCGGCCGCCGCCTTGCCGGCCTTGAGCGCGAAGGGAAGGAGGCGGCCCGACACCTCCTCCACCATGTCCTCGAACACGGCCGGGGTGACCTTCAGCCCGCCATGCCGCTCGGCCAGCGTCACCACGCCAACGGGAAGGGAGTCCCAGGAGCGGATGCGCTCGCTCGGGCACAGCACGGACGAGCCGGTCTGCCCGTCGAGCCACGCGATCTCGGTCGACCCGCCCCCGATGTCGAAGATGATGACGGAGCCCGCCTTGGGATGCGCCAGCGAGGCGCAGCCCATGACGGCCAGCGTCGCCTCGGTCTGCCGGTCGACGATCTCGATCGCGAGCCCGACCTCCTCGCGGACGCGCTCGATGAAGGCCGGCCCGTTCGACGCAAGGCGGCAGGCCTCGGTGGCGATGAGCCGGGCGCGCACGACGTTGCGCGATTCGATCTTGCCCTTGCACACGCGAAGCGCCGCGAGGGTACGCTCGATCGCGCCCTCGTTCAGCCGGTCGCCGAGGCCCAGACCCTCGCCGAGGCGCACCACGCGGGAGAACGCGTCGATGACGCGGAACTCGTGATAGGAGGGCTCCGCGATGAGGAGCCGGCAGTTGTTGGTGCCGAGATCGAGCGCCGCGTAGGCGCGCGACGGGCGTCGCGCGGCGTTGCGATGCGACGCGTAGGACGTCCGCGCGAGAACGGGCGACGACCCGCCCCCACCGATCGAATCGGCGCGGATCACCCCAAGCTCGCCCGCCACCGTCTGGACGAGCGCTTCGCCTCCGTCAGGCACGTCATCGATTCCTCGGCGCGCAGGAAAGCCTGTTCGCCTGATTTCGAACCGAGCGTAGCAAGATGCATGCGAGCGTGCCAAGCGGGAAACATGGGCAATGGCGCCCGGCTCGCGTGCGTGTCAGTATCCGCGCTTGACCGACGACAGGGCGGTCCCGAACGCGTCGGCGAAATCCTCACGCTCGACCGGCGAGAGCTCGCCCGCGATGACGATCCGCTGCCCCCGCGATTCGAGCGTGATGCGTTGTAGCCCGTATTCCTCGTCGCTCTCGCGGTGGAGCTTGGTCCAGATCGGATTGAGGTGCCACTCGCGGGCCTGGCCCTTGTGGGTGACGCGGCGGATCATCAGCTCGATCCGGGTCAGCACCACCTCCTCGAAGGATTTCGCGCGGCGATAGCTGACGCGGAACGCCACATAGAGGCCGCCGAGATCCACCAGGATGAACCCGCTGACCGGCCAGAAGCCGAGAGCGATGACGCGGATGCAGGCCGCGAGCGCGACGAGACCGCACACGATCATCATCACGCGAAAGCCGTCGCGGCCAAGCGACCTATGCGGCCGGATCGTGGCCGCGAAGACGGGCTCTTCCTCCGTCCGTTCCTCTGCCTTGTCCGGTGCCATGACGCGACTATAACGCCTCCATGCCGGACAGGAAGCCGCCCGAGACCCGCCGGCCCGCGACAGATCGCGTGAGGACCAGATCAGCCGACAACAGGAGGCCTGGCACGAAGAAGCTCAAGGCTAAGATCCTCAAGGCCAAGCCACCCGCACCGGCCGCACCGGACGCCATCGATGACGCGACACTCGCGGAGGTGTTCCGCCGCTTCGAGGCGGCCGACCCGAACCCGCGCGGCGAACTCGAACACGTGGACCCCTATACGCTGCTCGTCGCGGTGACGCTCTCCGCGCAGGCGACCGATAAAAGCGTGAACCTCGCGACGGAGCACCTGTTCAAGGTGGCGGATAACCCGGCCGCGATGGTGGCGCTCGGGGAGGAGCGCCTGGCCGGGTACATTCGGACGATCGGCCTCTACCGCACCAAGGCGAAGAACGTGATCGCGCTCTCGCGGCGCCTGCTCGACGAGCATGGCGGGGTGGTGCCGCCCGCCCGCGCGGTGCTGGAGAGCCTGCCGGGCGTCGGGCCGAAGACGGCGTCCGTCGTCCTCAACATCGCGTTCGGCGAGCCGACGATCGCGGTCGACACCCATGTGTTCCGCGTCTCGAACCGCATCCCCATCGTGGTCGCCAAGACCCCGGACGACGTGCAGCGCGGCCTGGAGGAGAGGACGCCCGCACGCTTCCTCCTCTACGCCCACCATTGGCTCATCCTGCACGGGCGCTACGTGTGCAAGGCGCGCGTGCCCGAATGCCCGCGCTGCCTGATTCGCGACCTCTGTCGCTACCCGGCGAAGACGGGCGGTATCGCGAGTATCCCGGCACCGAAACTTTAACCGGAGGGGCGCACATCCTGTCGCATGGCAGGATCTCAGATAGAGGCCACGAGCACTCTCATGGCTGGGGGTCCCGGCGCGATCGGGGCACTGGCCCGGCGCATCGGGGCGTTCGCGCGCGAGCGCGGCGAGGCGGGCGCGG
>CAHJXE010000295.1 GCA_903644085.1 Hyphomicrobiales bacterium | reverse complement strand
GGCGCGATCATCGGGATGCACACCTTCGGGTCCTCCGCGCCCATGAAGGACCTTCTGGGTAAATTCGGCTTCACGCCGGAGAAGGTCTACGAAGCCGCCAAAGCCCAGGTCGCGGCGACGAAGGTCGCAGGGAGCGCACGCTCATGAACCCGCTGAAAACCCTCTTCGAGGAGCAGGGCCAGGCGATCTGGCTCGATTTCGTGGCGCGCGGCTTCATCGCCAAGGGCAGCCTCAAGACGATGGTGGAGGACGACGCGCTGCGCGGCGTTACCTCGAACCCGTCGATCTTCGAGAAGGCGGTGGGCGATTCCGACGAGTACGACGCCTCGATCAAGGTCGCCGAGCAGCACCCCGAGATGACGGTCATGGACCTCTACGAGGGCCTGGCGATCGAGGATATCCAGGCGGCCGCCGACGTGCTGCGCCCCGTCTACGACGCGTCCAAGGGCGCGGACGGGTTCGTGAGCCTGGAGGTCTCGCCCTACCTCGCGCTCGACACGACCGAGACCGTCGTCGAAGGGCGCCGGCTCTGGAAGGCGGTCGGGCGCGACAACCTGATGGTCAAGGTCCCGGCGACCCCGGCCGGCCTGCCGGCGATCCGCACGCTCGTCGGCGAGGGCATCAATATCAACGTGACGCTGCTCTTCTCGCAGGACGTCTACGAGGCGGTGGCGATGGCCTATATCGAGGGCCTGGAGAACCTCGCGAAGGCGGGCGGCGACGTCGCGAACGTTGCCAGCGTCGCGAGCTTCTTCGTGAGCCGCATCGACGTGGCGGTCGACAAGGAACTCGACCGCAAGATCGGCGAGGCGAACGATCCCGACGAGAAGGCGGCGCTCGAAGCGCTGAAGGGCAAGGTCGCGATCGCGAACGCGAAGCTCGCCTATCGCCGCTACAAGCGCCTGTTCGACGGCCGCTTCGAGGCCTTGAAGGCGAAGGGCGCGCGCGAGCAGCGGCTGCTCTGGGCCTCGACCGGCACCAAGAACAAGGCTTTGCGCGACACCCTCTACATCGAGGAGCTGATCGGGCCGAACACCGTCAACACCGTGCCGCCCGCGACGCTCGACGCCTTTCGCGACCACGGCCGCGTGCGCGCCTCGCTGGAGGAGAACGTCGAGGAGGCGGAGCGCATCCTCGAGAAGCTCGCGTCGTCCGGCATCGACCTCAAGGCGATCGCCGAGAAGCTCGTGCGGGAGGGCGTGACTCTCTTCACGGACGCGGCCGACAAGCTGCTCGGCGCCGTCGCGTTCAAGCGAGCCACCGTGCTGGGCGCGCGCCTCAACCGCTACAAGGCGGCGCTGGGCGACACGCTTGACCCGAAGGTGACGAAGACGCTGGACACGTGGCGCAGCGAGGGCACGCTCCGCAAGTTGTGGAAGCGCGACGCGTCCGTCTGGACCGGAGCGGACGAGGCGAAATGGCTCGGCTGGCTCGACATCCTGGACCGCGAGGCGGCCCAAGTCGACGCGTACCGCGCCTTCGCGGACGATGTGCGGGGCGCCGGCTTCACCGACGCCGTTCTCCTCGGAATGGGCGGGTCGAGCCTCGGGCCCGAGGTGCTGGCGGAGACCTTCGGGCCGCAGGCCGGCTTCCCGCGCCTGCGCATCCTCGATTCGACCGATCCGGCCCAGGTGAAGGCCGTCGAGGAGGCAGTCGACCTCGCGAAGACGCTCTTCATCGTATCGTCGAAATCGGGCTCGACGCTGGAGCCGAACGTGTTCCGCGACTACTTCCTCGATCGGATGAAGGCGACGGTGGGAGCCGACAAGGCGGGCTCGCATTTCGTCGCCGTCACCGATCCCGGCTCCGCGATGGAGACGGCCGCCAAGGCAGCCGGCTTCCGGCGCATCTTCCACGGCGATCCGGCGATCGGCGGGCGCTACTCGGTCCTCTCCGCCTTCGGGCTCGCGCCCGCGGCCGCGATGGGTCTCGACGTGGGGCGGATGCTCGAGCGTGCGCGCACGATGATGCGCTCCTGCGGCCCGGACGTTCCCCCGAAGGAGAACCCGGGCGTTCTGCTCGGCGTCGCGATGGGCGAGGCGGCGCTCGCCGGACGCGACAAGCTCACGATCGTGGCGCCCCCGCGGCTCGCGGATTTCGGCGCCTGGGCCGAGCAGCTGATCGCGGAATCGACCGGCAAGAACGGGCACGGCATCGTGCCGGTCGACGGCGAGCCGCTGGGTGCGCCGGGCGTCTACGGGCGCGACCGTCTCTTCGTGCAACTCCGTCTCGACGGTCACGCGGATGCCACCCAGGACGCCGCGATCGCCGCGCTGGAGGCGGCTGGCCACCCGGTCCTACGGCTCGACCTCGCGTCGCGCGACGACCTCGTGCAGGAGTTCGTGCGTTGGGAGTTCGCGGTCGCGGTCGCGGGCGCGATCATCGGCATCGACCCGTTCGACCAGCCTGACGTCGAGGCGAGCAAGATCAAGACGCGCGAGTTGACGGACGCCGTCGAGACGACCGGCTCGCTGCCGGGCGAGACGCCGATCTGGTCCGGCGAGGGCGTCGAGCTCTACACCGACCCGAAGAATGCCGAGGCGCTGGCCAAGGCCGGCGCGACGACGCTCGCAGACTGGCTGAAGGCGCATCTCGCGCGGGCCGGCTCCGGCGATTACGTTGCGCTCCTCGCCTACCTGAAGCGCGACGCGCACCACGCGGAGATCCTGACCCGCATGCGGGTGGCGCTGCGCGACGCGAAGAGCGTCGCGACCTGCGTCGGGTTCGGGCCGCGGTTCCTCCATTCGACGGGCCAGGCCTACAAGGGCGGGCCGAACAGCGGCGTGTTCCTCCAGATCACCGGCCATCCCCACCACGATCTCGACATCCCGGGCCGCAAGTTCAGCTTCGGGACGGTCGAGGCCGCGCAGGCGCGGGGCGATTTCGAGGTGTTGGCCGAGCGCGGACGGCGGGCGCTCAGGATTCACCTCACGGGTGAGGGAATGTCCGGCGGGCTCCAGGCGGTCGAGGCCGCGCTCGCCGAGGCGCTCGGGCAAAGTTGATCACGGGCTTGTCGAGGATTTAGTCACCATGCAACTCGGGATGATCGGCCTCGGCCGGATGGGCGGCAACATCGTGCGCCGCCTCATGAAGGCCGGCCACACAACCGTCGTGTACGACCACAGCGCCGAGGCGGTCGCGGGTCTCGCCAAGGAGGGCGCTGCCGCGAGCGCCGGGCTGGAGGAATTCGTCGCCAAGCTCGACGCGCCGCGCACCGCCTGGGTCATGCTCCCGGCCGGCCACCCGACCGAGGAAACGGTGATGAAGCTCGCCGACCTCATGTCACCGGGCGACACGATCATCGACGGCGGCAACTCCTTCTACAAGGACGACATCCGCCGCGGCTCGAAGCTCAAGGAGCGCGGCCTGCACTACGTCGATGTCGGCACCTCGGGCGGCGTCTGGGGGCTGGAGCGCGGCTATTGCATGATGATCGGCGGCGAGAAGGAGGCCGTGTCGCGGCTCGACCCTATCTTCGCGGCGCTGGCACCCGGCATCGGCGATGTCGGCCGCACGCCGGGTCTCAAGGGACCGCCCTCACGGGCCGAGCAGGGCTACATTCACGCGGGCCCCTACGGCGCCGGCCACTTCGTCAAGATGGTCCATAACGGCATCGAGTACGGGATGATGGCGGCCTTCGCGGAAGGTTTCGAGATCCTGCGCGGCGCGAACGGCGACGAGCTCCCGGCCGAGCAGCGCATGGACATCGACCTCGCGCACGTCGCCGAGGTCTGGCGGCGCGGCTCGGTCGTGTCGTCCTGGCTCCTCGACCTCACGGCGACCGCGCTCGCGGACGATCCGCAGCTCGAGGGGTTCAGCGGCTTCGTACAGGATTCGGGCGAGGGCCGCTGGACGATCAACGCGGCGATCGAGGAAGCGGTGCCGGTGAACGTGCTCGCGGCCGCGCTGTTCTCGCGCTTCCGCTCGCGCCAGGAGGCGAGCTTCGGCGACAAGATGCTGTCCGCCATGCGCAAGGGCTTCGGCGGCCACGCCGAGCCGCGGGTCGCGGTCGCGAAACGCGAGCCGCTGAGCTGATGCGAGCTGCCGAATCGATGAAGGGCGAGCGCCGCCCGCAGGCCTCGGCGCGCGGCGCGAAGCCGGCGCCGCCCTGCACGCTCGTGATCTTCGGGGCGACGGGCGACCTGACCCACCGTCTCCTCATGCCGGCGCTCTACAACCTGTCGCGCTGGGGGCTCCTGGCGGACGGGTTCTCCATCGTCGGCGTCGGGCGCAGCGACATGACGCCCGACACGCTGCGGACCGATTTCACCAACGCCATGCACGGCTTCGTGTCGGACAA
>CAHJXE010000294.1 GCA_903644085.1 Hyphomicrobiales bacterium | reverse complement strand
CCCCGTGGCCGCCGAACGCGACCGCGTAGGCGGCGAAATCCGGGTTGCGCAGCTGCGTCGCCGAGACCCGGCCGGGATAGTCGCGCTCCTGGTGCATGCGGATCGTGCCGTACTGCCCGTTGTCGAGGATCACCACCATGATCGGGATGTCGAACTGCACGGCGGTGGCGAAATCCTGCCCGTTCATCAGGAAGCAGCCGTCGCCCGCGAAGGCGAGCGCCACGCGGTCCGGGAACAGGCGCTTCGCCATCACGGCGGCCGGCACGCCGTAGCCCATCGATCCGCTCGTCGGCGCGAGCTGGCATCCGAGGGTGTGGAAGCGGTGGTGACGGTGGAGCCAGCCCGCGTAGTTGCCCGCGCCGTTGCACACGAAGGCGTCGCGCGGCAGCCGGTCGCGCAGCCACGCCACGACCTCCCCGTACTGGAACGCGCCCGGGAGCCGGCGGGGCACCTCGGTCCAGTCGAGATACTCGGCGTGAGAGGTGGCGGCGCTACCCGCCCAGGCGACGGGTCCGGCCGGCGCAAGGTCTGCCAGCGCCGCCGCGAACGCCGTCGGCGCGGCCTGGATCGCGAGAGCCGGCTGGTAGACGCGGCCCAGCTCCTCCGCGCCCGGATGGACGTGGACCAGCGCCGGGCGCGGCACCGGCACGTCGAGCACCGTGTAGGAGGAGGACGCCATCTCGGAGAGCCGCCCGCCGACGAGCAGCACGAGGTCGGCCTCCACGACCCGCGCCTTGAGCCGGGGGTCGGGCGCGATGCCGAGGTCGCCCGCGTAGTTTGGATGGTCGGCGTCGAACAGCGAGGCGCGCCGGAACGAGGTCGCGACGGGCAGGTCGAACCGCTCCGCGAACCCCGCGATGGCGGCCTGCGCGGCCTCGTCCCAGCCCGAGCCGCCGAGCACCACCATCGGGCATGTCGCGCCGGCCAGCATCTCCGCCAGCCGCGTCATGTCGGCGGGCGCGGGCCAGGCGAGCGCCGGCACGACGTAGGGCGCGTCCGCGACGCTCGCGGTCTCGACCAGCATGTCTTCGGGCAGCGAGATCACGACCGGGCCCGGCCGGCCCTGCATGGCGACGCGGAACGCGCGCGCGATGAACTCAGGAATCCGCTCGGCGTGTTCGATCTCCACCACCCACTTGGCGAGCGGCCCGAACATCGCCCGGTAGTCGACCTCCTGGAAGGCCTCGCGCTCGGTCATCCGGCGGTCGACCTGGCCGATGAACAGGATCATCGGGGTCGAATCCTGCATCGCGATATGGACGCCGTGGCAGGCGTTGGTGGCGCCGGGGCCGCGCGTCACCATGCAGATGCCGGGACGGCCGGTCAGCTTGCCGTAGGCCTCCGCCATCATGGCGGCCCCACCCTCGGCGCGGCAGACGAGCGTGTCGATGCCGCTATCGTAGAGCGCGTCCAGCACCGCGAGGTAGCTCTCGCCCGGCACGCAGGTCACGCGCTCGACGCGTTGCGCCACGAGCTGGTCGACGAGGATGCGTCCGCCCGTGCGCGGTTCGGATGCGGTAGACGCCATGTCAGCGCGCCGCGATCACCACGACTTCGATCCGCCAGTCCGGATTGGCGAGCTCGACCTTGCCGCAGCATCGGGAGGGTGTCTGGTCCGGCACGACCCAGGTGTCCCAGACTGCGTTCATGGCGTCGTAATCGGACATGGTGGACAGCCAGACCTGGGCCGAGAGGATGCGCGACTTGTCCGTGCCCGCGCGCGCCAGCATGTCGTCGACCTTGGCCAGCGCCTCGCGCGTCTGGCCCGCGATGTCGAGGCTCGCGTCGTCCGCGATCTGGCCTGCCAGGAACACGAGATCGCCGAAGACGCTCGCCCGGCTGCGCCGTGCGTTCTGGTCGATGCGGGTGATGTCGCTCAAGGCTTACTCCTGCGCGGCATCTCGATCGAGGCCGATGCGGGTGGCGGCCCCGCGTTGAAGACCGGGGCTGTGTACAGGACCGGCCGTCGGGCGCAATCGCAGCCGCGGCACCGAATGTCGAGCAGGTCGCGACGCGTCGCCTACTTCACCGCGAGGCTGTCCACGACGCGGCGGAAGCGCGGCATCACGCCGTCGCGCTGCTCCGCCCGCACGACGCCCACCATCCGCGTGTAGCTGTCCGGATCGAACCGGATCGTCTGCATGACGATCACGGGTCGGCTCGACTGGACGTCCGTCGCGCGCGCGACGATCTCGTTCCACTGCACGCCCGCCTGCCGGAAGCTCTGCGCCCGCTCGATCACCGCGTCCTTGATGAAGGTGTTGCCCGCAAGCGCGGCGCGCGCGAAAGTCGCGTGCTGGTCGAGCGGGGGGGCGGGCGCGAAGGATTGGGCGACGATCAGGATCGGCTGCTCGGCGTCCCGCACCGTGTCGGACGCGCCGTCGGTCAGGAAAACGGAGTTGCCGGCCACGACCCTGACGGGCCGGAACCCAGCGGTGTCGCCGATCCGGAACGGTAGCGCGGCGATCTGCTCGTCGAGCTCGAGCGGGGGACGCAGGGCGACGGTGCGGAGCGCCGCCATGATCTCGGTCTGAACGGCGGCCGGAGCTCCGCGCGGCGCCTGGGCGATGACGAGCGCCGTCATGCTCGGATCGGACGCGAGGAGCACGGTCTTGGGCACGATCGTCGCCCCCTCGGTCTGCTCGCCCGATACGAGGATCCCGCCCCCGACCCCGATGCGGGGCGTCTCGCGCGTCTCCAGCTTGAACCCCTGCGCCTTCAGCGCCTCGTCCGAGAACCCGGCCGCGAGGCTCGGATAGGCCTCAGCGGGCATCTCGATCGTCACGATCGCGGCGCCGGTGCGCGGATCGCGGAAGCCCGCGACCCCGCGCGACGGCTTCATGTCGGGCGGCGGCACGAGGCCGATCCGCGAGCCGGGCGGGAAGACCGCGTCGGCCGCCGGAGCCACGCCTCCGGACAGGAGGATCGCGAGACAAATGATCGGGGCTCGAGACGAGGTCATGCGCGCCTTGGATGGAAAGCGGACCAAGAACGGTTCAAAAGAGGCCGATTCGTGACCCGGTGGGGAGCCGAGATCGACGCGTGGACGTCACACGTGCTTCCAGAAGAACGCGCAGTCACCGGGCTGCCCGTCGGGGTAGAGCGCGAAGCCCGGCACGGTGCCGAACCGTGTCCAGCCGAGGCGCTGATAGAGCCGGTCGCCGCTGGATCCGGCGGCAGTGTCCAGCGTGAGCAACGTCCGCCCGCGTCGGCGCGCCTCGCCGTCGAGCGCCGCCATCAGGGCCGTCCCGATCCCCAGCCCGCGGGCACCGCGATGCACGATGACCTTCCTGACCTCCGCCCGGTGGCGCTGGTTCGGCGGCATCTCGAGGCCGAGCTGGGCCGAGCCCACGAGGTCGTCGTCGCGGAACGCGCCCAGCAGCACCAGCGTGCCGGCATCCATCCGGTCGATCACGCCCCGCCACCACGCGACCGCGTCGGTCAGGGTGAATGGCCACACGAAATTGATCGACGCATTGTCCTCCACGCAATCGACCAGGATGGCGGCGAGCGGCTCGACCAGCCCGCGCGCCGCCTCGGCATCGAGCTCGCGGATCTCGGTCGTCATGGCGCCAGCATCTCCCTCGCCAGGATGCAGGTATCGGGGCCGAACCGGTAGACGACCGGCTCGCCGGTCGGGAGTTCGAGGTCCACGATGCTCTCCCGGGTCATGCGGTCGAGCACCATCATGAGAGCGCGCAGCGAGTTTCCGTGGGCCGCGACCAGCGTGCGCTCCCCGCGCATCACGGGCGGGAGGATGCGCTGCATGAAGCAGGGCAGGACGCGCGCGACCGTGTCCTGCAGGCTCTCGCCGCCGGGCGGGCGCACGTCGTAGCTGCGGCGCCAAGTCTCGACCTGGTCCTCGCCGAAGCGGCGCCGCGCCTCGTCCTTGTCCATGCCGGTGATGTCGCCGTAATCGCGCTCGTCGAGATCCTCCTCCTCGGAGGGCACGAGGTCCGGCCGGCCCAGCGCGTCGAGGAGGATGCGGCAAGTCCGGCTGGCGCGCCGGAGCGGGGTCGTGACCGCGCGATCGAAGGTCAGTCCGGCGGCCGCGAGGCGGTGTCCGGCGCGGGCCGCCTCCTCGCGGCCGAGCGGCGTCAGGTCGACGTCGCTGCGCCCCGTGAAGCGGTTCGTGAGGTTCCACTCGCTCTGCCCGTGCCGGACGAGGACGAGGATCCGCTCCCTGGGACCGGTCATCTCAGAGGTCCGCGAGCCCGAGGACGTCCGCCATCGTGTAGAGCCCCGGCGGCCGGTCGCGCGCGAACAGGGCCGCCTTCACGGCGCCCGTCGCGTAGAGTCCACGGTCCTCCGA
>CAHJXE010000293.1 GCA_903644085.1 Hyphomicrobiales bacterium | reverse complement strand
TTCGCGATCGACGAGCAGGCCGGGCAGTTCTGCGTCGAGGTGTTCTTCTTCCGCAACCACCAGAACTGGGGCAACCGCGCCTACTTTCCGCGCGCGGACCGGTCGATCGCGCGCAGCGAAGTGCTCGCGGCCTTCCTCGCCCAGTTCTACGACGACAAGCCCGCGCCGCGCACGATCCTGCTCTCGGAGGAGATCGAGGATTGCGCGCTGCTCGCCGGCGCGCTGGCGATCAAGGCCGGGCGCAGGGTCGAGATCGCGGTGCCGAAGCGGGGCGAGCGGCGCCTTCTGGCGGAAGCCGCCTGCCGCAACGCCAAGGAGGCGCTCGGCCGCCGATTAGCCGAGACGTCGAGCCAGGCGAAGCTGCTGGCCTCGCTCGGCGGCGCGTTCGGGCTGGCGCGCCCGCCCCGCCGGATCGAGGTCTACGACAACTCCCACATCATGGGCACGAACGCGGTCGGCGCGATGGTGGTGGCGGGGCCGGCCGGCTTCATGAAGGCGCATTACCGCACCTTCAACTTGGGGTCGGACGAGCTCACGCCCGGCGACGATTTCGGCATGATGAAGGAGATGCTGCGCCGCCGCTTCGCGCGCCTCGCCAAGGAGGCGCCGCGGCCCTCCATCCCTCCTCACGCTGAGGAGGACGGTGGCGGCATCGCCGCGGCCGGCCCTCGACGCACGCAGGGCGGTGCAATCTGGTCCCCTCCGTCGAGGCCGCCTTCGCCGGCACCTCAGGATGAGGTGGAGCGTGCCGCGGACCTCGAGCTTGACCCCCACGATGCCGACAGCTTTCCCGCCTGGCCCGACCTCGTCCTCGTCGACGGCGGCAAGGGCCAGCTCGACGCGGCGCGCGCGGCGCTCGCCGAGATCGGCATCGTGGACGTGCCGCTGGTCGGGATCGCGAAGGGGCGCGATCGCGATGCCGGTCGCGAGACCTTTTTCATGCTGGACAAGCCGCCGATCCGGCTGCCGCCGCGCGATCCCGCGCTTTATTTCGTGCAGCGGCTGCGCGACGAGGCGCATCGCTTCGCGATCGGGGCGCACCGGGCGAAGCGCAAGCGCGAGCTGACGAGGAGCCCGCTGGACGAGATCCAGGGCATCGGCCCCTCCCGCAAGCGCGCCCTTCTCCACCATTTCGGGACCATGAAGGCGATCCAGCGCGCCGCACTCGACGACCTGATGCGTGCGCCCGGCGTCAACGCCGCGACCGCGCGCACGGTCTACGACTTTTTCCGCGCCTCCGCGGGATGAGAGCTCCGGGCAGGGACGCCGGGTCGCGGTTGACGCTCGCGGCGCCCCCATGCTTCCTGCGCCCATGACCATGACGGCGCCCGCAAGGCGGTCTCGAGCGTTCAATCTCGCGAACATACTCACCTACTCCCGGGTCGTGGCCGTGCCGGTCGTGTCGGGGCTGCTGTTCTGGCCGGACGACGTATGGTCGCGCTGGACCTCGCTCGCGATCTTCGTGCTTGCCGGCGTGACGGACTACTTCGACGGCTATGTGGCCCGCACCTACTCCCAACAATCGATGCTGGGCCGGATGCTGGACCCGATCGCGGACAAGCTCCTCGTCGCCGCCTGCCTCCTGATGCTCGCGGCCGAACACATCATCGCGGGCGTCTCGCTCTGGGCCGCCATCATCATCCTGTGCCGGGAGGTGCTGGTCTCGGGGCTGCGGGAGTACCTCGCCGAGTTGCGCGTCGGCATGCCGGTCTCGCGCGTCGCCAAGTGGAAGACGGCGCTGCAATTGGTAGCGATCGGCTTCCTGATCGCCGGTCCTGCGGGCGAGACGGTCCTGCCCGGCACGACCGCGATCGGGATCGGGCTCCTGTGGGTCGCGGCCGCGCTCACCATCTATACAGGATGGGATTACCTGAAGCTCGGAATCCACCACGCGATGGACGGGGACGCCTCGTGAAGCTCGTCTATTTCGCCTGGTTGCGCGAGCGCGTGGGCAAGCCGGACGAGGAGATCGACCTGCCGGCCGACGTCTCGACCGTGGCGGACCTGATCGCCTGGCTGAAGGGCCGCGACGAGCGTTATGAACATGCCTTCGAGAACACCGACGTGATCCGGGCGGCGATCGACCATGTCCACGTCAAGGCGCACGCCGCGCTCGCGGGCGCCCGCGAGATTGCGTTCTTCCCACCCATGACGGGCGGCTGACCCCGCATGAGCCGGACGGTCCGCGTCCAGCGAGAGGATTTCGACGTCGCGGACGAGATCGAGGCGCTGACATACGGTACGCGCGACGTCGGGGCTGTGACAGCCTTCGTCGGGCTGTGCCGGGACGAGGGTGGCCGCCTCTCAGGCCTCGAACTCGAACACTATCCGGGCATGGCGGAAGCCGAGATCGACCGCGTCGTCGCGGAGGCGGAAGCGCGCTGGCCTCTGCTCGGCGCGACGGTCATACATCGCTACGGGCTTATCCCACCAGGAGGCCAGATCGTGCTCGTGGCCGTGACGTCGTCACATCGGGCCGCAGCTTTCGCCGCGACCGACTTCCTGATGGACTTCCTGAAGACCCGCGCACCGTTCTGGAAACGCGAGCACCTCGTGAACGGTACGCTGGGACCTTGGATCGAGGCAGCGACCGAAGACGACCAGGCGGCCACGCGCTGGTCGGGCGGCTGATCCGACGAGCAGACACTCGAGGCGGAAGCTATCAGATCCGTCCCATCACGAGCAGCACGACGAGCACGATCAGAATGATACCGCCGAGGCCGAAACCCTGGTTGCGGTAACGGCCGCCGCCGACGAAGAACCCGCCGCCTCCGAAGACCAGGATAAGGATGACCAGGATAAGGAGGAGGCTCATCGTCTCTGTCCGTTGCCGCACCACGCGCAGGCTGACCGTCAGCGTCGAACGGCGAAGTTTGTTCCCAAATTACGAATGAGCAACTCGGATGACGGACGGTCTGTACGTAGACGCGCTCAGGCTGCCTTCCTCGGAACCAGCCTCTCGCTCGCGAGCGCCTCCTGAGAGCCCGAGACACCCGCCTCCGTATACTCCGCATCCTCGTTGACACCCCACACATCGTGGACGCGTCGTCCGGCCAGGATGTTGCGGGCCGCCAGCATGGCGGTCATCATCGCGTGGTCCTGGTTGTTGTACTTGTGCATGCCGTTGCGGCCGATCATGTGCAGGGTCGGGTAAGACGTCTCCAGGTCGCGCCGGATCGCCGCGACGTTGTCACGATAGCTCTCGTCATACACCGGATAGGCCTTGGGCTGGCGCACCACGCAGGCATCCACGACCTCGTCCGGCCGCAGAAGACCGATCGTGGCGATCTCGCGTTTCGCGAGTTCGACCAGCGCCTCGTCGGTCGCGCTCCAAAGGCCGTCGCCCTCGAAGCAGAAATATTCGAGCCCGAGGCAGGTATGGCCGGGCTTGACCATTTCCGGGCTCCACGAGCGGAAATTCTGCACCCGCCCGACCAGGACCGATGGATCGTGGATGTAGACCCAGTTGTCGGGAAAATCGCGCTCGGTCCGGGCGATCAGTGCCACGGTCACGAAGTCGCGGTACTTCAGTTCGCGCGCGTGGAAGGTCGAGATCGGCGCGGGCTGGATCGCCCCGACAAGGCCCGCGAGCGGCATGGTGGAGACCACGTGGCGCGCGGTCACGGTCTCGCGCGAGCCGTCGTGGGCGCGCACCGACACCGTCCAGAGACCGCGCGCGTCGCAGGTAAGGCCCTCGACCGTGCGGCCGAGCCGGACATGCCCGCCCGCGGCGCGGATCTTAACGGCCGCGGCCTCCCACATCTGACCCGGGCCGAGACGCGGATAGCGGAAGCTCTCGATCAGCGTCTTGACGACGGGACCGCCCTTCCGGCTCGGCCCCGACCCACGCCTGAAAGAGCGGCGCAACCCGTCCCGGACCGCTCCCCAGAGGTCGAGACCCTTGATGCGTTGCGCCGCCCAGTCGGCCGAGATCGCGTCGCAATCCATGCCCCACACCTTCTCGGTATAGGTCTTGAAGAAGATCCGGAAGAGCCGCTCGCCGAATTGGTTGCGAACCCATTGGTGAAAGGTCTTCGGGTCCGGGACAGGGCGGAGGCGCGCATAGGCGTAGGATGCCATGCATGCGGCGCTCTCGATGGGCCCGAGATTGAGGAATGCCTCGATCGCGCGCAACGGGTAGGCGTAGAACTTGCCCTTGTAGAAGATCCGCGACAGCCGCGGACGGTCGATGAAATCGTCCGGCAGGATCTCGTTCCACAGGTCGACGACCTCGCGCGACTTCGAGAAGAAGCGGTGGCCGCCGATGTCGAACAGGAAGCCGTTATGCTCGACCGTGCGGCTGATGCCGCCGAC
>CAHJXE010000292.1 GCA_903644085.1 Hyphomicrobiales bacterium | reverse complement strand
ACCCACCGCGCCCGCCCGCGCCCGGCCCGGCGCTCGGCCACCGCCACGTGCGCTCGCTCGGCGTCGAGCGACCGGGCGAGCCCTATATCTGGGGCTACGACGAGGGCCCGCCGCCGGACGGCCGGGTGCGGCTCGACCTCCTCTACACGGGCTTCTCGGCCGGCACCGAGCTCACTTTCGTGAAGAACACGAACCCCTACCTGCACTCGCGCTGGGACGCGGGCCGCGGCGTCTTCGTGCCGGGCGAGGCCGGGATGCACTACCCCGTCCCGTTCCTCGGCTACATGGAGGTCGCGCGCGTCTCCGAGGCGCGCGCGCCGGGCTTCGCGGCGGGCGACGTCGTGGGCACGACCTTCGGCCACAAGACCGGCCATACGGCGGACCCGTTCCACGAGCTCCTGGTCAAGCTGCCGGCGGGCCTCGACCCGATGCTCGGCATCTACGTGGCGCAGATGGGGCCGATCGCCGCGAACGGCATCCTCCACGCCGACGCCGAGTTCTTCGGGCCGAACGTCGCCGAACTCGGCCAGGGGCTCGCCGGACGGCCGACGCTGGTCATCGGGGCGGGCGTCGTCGGCCTCCTGACCGCGCTCTTCGCCGCCCGGGCCGGCGCGACGGAGGTCGTGATCGCCGACCCCTCCCCGTTCCGGCGCGAGCGCGCGGAGTCGTTGGGGCTCGTCGCGATGCCGGAGGCGGATGCCTGGGCCTACGCCAAGGCGAACTGGCACCACGGCGGCACGGATCGCGGCGCGGACGTGGTGTTCCAGACGCGGGCGGATTCGGCGAGCCTCAACGCCGCGATGCAGGCGCTGCGGCCGCAGGGCGTCGTGATCGACCTCGCGTTCTACCAGGGCGGGGCGGACCGGCTACGGCTCGGCGAGGAGTTCCACCATAACGGCCTGTCGCTGCGCTGCGCGCAGATCAACCGCGTGCCGCGCGGCCTCGACCACACCTGGACCCGCCGCCGCCTCGCGCACGAGACCGTGCAGCTCCTCGTGACGCGGGGGGCCGACATCGCCGAGCACATGATCACGCATGTCGTGCCCTACGACGAGGCCCCGGCCTTCCTGCGCCACCTCGTGGCGGAGCGGCCGGACTTTCTCCAGGTCGTGTTCAAAGTATGAGCGACGGGCCGACCCGCATCCTGTTCGTCTTCGCCTGGCTGGTCGTCGGCGGGGAGGAGACGGAGGTGAGGCTGCTGGCCGAGCACCTCGATCCGGCGCGCTACCGGATCGACGTCGTGGCGTGCTTCCGCCGCGAGGGCATGCCGGAGCAGACGCACGAGCAGCTCGCGGCGCTGGGCGTCGACGTCGACCGCCATCCCTACGGGCTCTCCTTCGAGGACACGGTCGCGTATCTGGCGACACGGCTCCCGGCCTACGACGTCGTGGTGTCATGCCAGAACGTGGCGGACGTCTACCCGGCGCTGGAGCGGCTGCACTGGCGCCCGCCCCTCGTCGAGCATGGCGGCCTCGTGTCGGAGGCGCAGGCCGGGCCGAAGCACCTGACGGCCCGCTATGTCGGTGTCTGCGCGACCATCCGCGACGCCGCGGCGGCCCGGATGCCGGGCCGTGAGGCGCACGCGCTGGCCATCCCCTCCATGGTGGACCTCTCCGGCTTCGACCCGTCCGAGCGCCGACGGACCCGCGCCGAGCTCGGCGTCCGGGGCGAGGCGCCGCTGATCGGCTGGGTCGGGCGGCTCGACGCGAAGAAGCGCGTCGAGGACTTCATCGACGCGGCCGCGATCGTGCGCCGGGCGCGGCCGGACGCGCGGTTCGTGGTGATCGGCGGACCGGACGCGTTCATGCCGGACTACGCGGACACGCTGAAGGCACGTGCGGCCTCGCTCGGCCTCGGGCGGGCGCTCGCCTTCCTGGGCGACCGGCCGGACGTCCCGGCGCTGCTCTCTGCACTCGACGTCTTCGTCTGGCTCTCGCGCGGCGAGGGCATGCCGCACGTGATCGCGGAGGCCGGCGCGGCGCGGCTACCGGTCATCGCGACGCCCGATAACGGCGCGCTGGAGCAGATCGCCGACGGCGTGTCGGGGCTCTTCGTGCCGCACGAGAACCCGGCGGCGGTCGCGACCGCGACCCTCCGGCTGATCGACGATCCGGCTCTCCGCACCCGCCTCGGCGAGGGCCTGCGTCGCAAGGTGGAGCGCGACTACGCGGTCGAGGTCGTGGTGCCGCGCTGGGAGCGGCTCTTCGACGAGGTGGTGGCGGAGGCGCACGTGCCCGCCCCCGCGCCGACGCTGTTCCGCAGCTTCTTCCAGGGCGGGTTCGAGTGCTCGACGCATCGCCGCGCCCACGATCGCGCGCGGGTCGACATGATCGCCGCGACCCACCACGACACGCACGCGCCGCAGGATTACGGGGCCCTCGCCCGGCACGGCATCCGGACGGTCCGCGACGGGTTGCGCTGGCACCTGATCGAGCCCGAGCCCGGCCGCCACGATTGGTCGAGCCTGACGCCGCTGCTCGACGCCGCGCGCGCGACCGGCACGCAGGTGATCTGGGACGTGCTCCATTACGGCTGGCCCGACGACATCGACATCTGGCGGCCCGACTTCGTGACGCGCTTCGCCCGGTTCGCCGCGCAGGCCGCGCGCGTCATCGCGCCCGCGACGGAGGGCCCCGCCTTCTACGCGCCCGTGAACGAGATCTCGTTCTTCGCCTGGGGCGGGGGCGACGCCGCCTACCTCAATCCTTTCGCGCGCGGCCGGGGCCACGAGCTGAAGGTGCAGCTCGCGCGCGCCGCCATCGCCGCCATGGATGCGATCCTGCGCGTCGATCCCAGCGCCCGCTTCGTCCACGCCGACCCCGTCATCAACGTGATCTGCGATCCCTCACGGCCGCACGAGCGCGGCCACGCCGAGGGTCATCGCGTCGCGCAGTTCCAGGGCTGGGACATGATCGCGGGCGCCATGTGGCCGCAGCTCGGCGGCCGGCCCGACCTGCTCGACGTCGTGGGCGTCAACTACTACTTCAACAACCAGTGGATCCACGGCGGCCCGCCGATCGATCTCGGGCACCCGCTCTATCGGCCGTTCCGCGCGATCCTGCGCGAGACCTACGCCCGCTACGGCCGGCCGATCTTCGTGTCCGAGACGGGGATCGAGGGCGAGCGACGGCCCGAATGGCTCGCCTATATCGGCCGGGAGGTGCGGGCCGCGATGGCGTCGGGCGTGCCGGTCGAGGGCATCTGCCTCTACCCGGTGCTCGACCATCCGGGTTGGGACGACGGGCGCTACTGCCCGAACGGGCTTCTGCGCCACGCCGCGCACGTCGAGGGCCGCGTGCCGGACCCTGCGCTCGCGGCCGAACTCTCGCGGCAGCAGGACCTGTTCCGGCACGCTTAGCGTCAGCTCGCCCGGTCCGGATCGAGCCAGGGCACACGCCGAGATGCGCGGCCGAGGCCCGAGTGAGGGCGAGAGTTTGCCAGCTGTCCCGCGAAGCTCGCGCTTCGCGGCCTCCGATGCCCCTAGAAGAACGCCTGCAGACCCGTCTGCGCGCGTCCGAGGATCAGCGCGTGGACGTCGTGGGTGCCCTCGTAGGTGTTCACCGTCTCGAGGTTCTGCGCGTGGCGCATGATGTGGTACTCGCCCATGATGCCGTTGCCGCCCAGCATGTCGCGGGCCTGGCGGGCGATATCGAGCGCCTTGCCGCAATTGTTGCGCTTGACGATGGAGATCATCTCCGGCGCCATCTTGCCCTGGTCGAAGAGCTGGCCGACGCGGAGCGAGGCCTGGAGACCCAGCGCGATCTCGGTCTGCATGTCGGCGAGCTTCTTCTGCACGAGCTGCGTCTGAGCGAGCGGGCGGCCGAACTGCTTGCGGTCGAGCGTGTACTGGCGCGCGCGGTGCCAGCAATCCTCGGCCGCGCCGAGCGCACCCCAGGAGATGCCGTAGCGGGCGCGATTGAGGCAGCCGAACGGACCCTTGAGGCCCGACACGTTTGGCAGGAGCGCGTCCTCGCCGACCTCGACGGCGTCCATCACGATCTCGCCCGTGATGGAGGCGCGCAGCGACAGCTTGCCGCCGATCTTCGGGGCGGACAGCCCCTTCATGCCCTTCTCCAGGAGAAAGCCGCGGATCGCGTCTCCGTGCGCCGACGACTTCGCCCACACGACGAACACGTCCGCGATCGGCGAGTTCGAGATCCACATCTTGGCGCCCGAGATGCGGTAGCCGGACGCCGTCTTCTCCGCGCGGGTCTTCATGCCGCCGGGGTCCGAGCCGGCATCGGGCTCGGTCAGACCGAAGCAGCCGACCCACTCGCCCGACGCGAGCTTCGGCAGAAACTTCTTGCGCTGCGTCTCGTCCCCGTAGGCGTA
>CAHJXE010000291.1 GCA_903644085.1 Hyphomicrobiales bacterium | reverse complement strand
ACGTGCGTCTCCTCGTCGTTCGCGATCTCACGCGCATAGGCACCGATGAGGGGCGTGTCGAAGGTGACCTGACGGCCGCCGGTGACACCACCGAGATTGCCCAGGCCGCCGACATCGGCATCCGCAAGGCCGCGTCCGAAGGCAGCGCGAAGGTAGAATTCGGCCTCGAGATATTCGAGATTCAGCGCGAAATTGAACACGTCTGCCGCGCCGACGCTCTGTGCCTGCGCCTCGCCACCACCCAGCGCGCCGAGAACTGCTGCGCCGGCAGCGCCGAGGCCTGCCGTCTTGATGAACGCGCGCCGCCCCGTCTCGAAGTTCAGCTGACGTCCGCCAACGACGCTCTCGAGCCCGGAGCCCTCGGCGTTCGCCGCAACGCTATTCGAATTCACTGTCATCTGAGGTTCCCCCTTAGTCTAAACTGATGCAAGGACGGTCGTCGCCATCCGGCTACGCCGATTACTACGCCCTGTTACCAAGGCATTAACCGGCGCGACAAGTGGTGCGTTCCTAACGTACCTAGAGCCAGGACGGTGGAATTAGCAGAACAAAATTGAAACTTACTGGCCTGTCGCACGTAGTCGGTAATCGTCCACGATCAGAACTTCCAAGTAACGCGATCTCGCAGGATCCGCGCGGGCGCCCCAGCGATCAATACGTTCGAGCGGAACCTACCGGTCACGACGGATCCGAGGCCGACCACGCTGTCGCACGAGATGTGAGTCCCTCGCAGCACCGCCACTCTGGGGCCGCACCAGACGTGGTCCTCGATCGTGATGTCACCCGCAGGGTTCAGCCGTTCGCCGCTATCCGCGTGCAGGATCTGGTGGACGTCGCTCGCCGTGATCATGCAGTCCGGCCCGAACAGGCAGAACTTGCCGATCGTCACCCGCGCGGGCTCGTGGGCCATCAGCTGAGACGAACCGTTGAAGGACGTCCAGGGGCCGATCTCGATCGACACGCCGGGCGCTAGAGCGAAGATTTGCAAGCCGCCCAGGTTGCAATCCTTCCCGATCACGATCCTGGCACCGCCGGTCAGGTGGATCGACGGGCTCCCGGCGATCAGCGGATCATCGATGTGAAGGCTGTTATCCGTGCCCGTGATCCTGACATGCCCCGCGCCATCGAGGAATTTGGGCGAGAGATGGACCGCGTTCCGCTCCGGATGATCGATCTCCACGTGGACGGTCATGTTGGAATCGCTGTTCGACCACTCGGGCCGTCACGTCAACCGTACGCTACCGCAGGACCGACGCGGTCCCGCTCGACACGGCGGGCGGGGGCGCGCCTCCGATCGGGGCCGTGTCCGCATTGTTCATCGGGGGATTGCGATAGCGTTCGAGCGCGCGCTCGGTCCGGCTTCCGTCGGTGTAGAGCTCCGTCTGCCGGGCATGGGCGGGCGAGGGATCGATGACCTGCAACGCGATGTTTCGCTCGACGGCGTCGCCTGAGCCGAGTGTCAGCGTGTCGCGACGCTCCAGGTACTCCGAGCAGCCCGGCGCCGAGAGGATCGTGCTCCCGAGAACCAAGGCCGTGAGCAGCCTGCCCGGGAACGTCAATTGGCGGGTCTCGGCCCAGCCCCGTCGACCGGCATCAGGTGCCCGTACGGGCCGACGCTCGCGCCGTTCGTACTCACGAATCGGCGCATGTCGCGGCGCAGTTCGACCTTGCCGTTGACGAACAGGTCCACGTCGTTGGGCGAGAGCGTGGTGTCCAGAGGAGTCGCGAGCATCTGGCCGGGCGGGGTCGGCCTCACGAGGGCCGGTGTCACGATTACCACGAGTTCGGTCTCGCGCTCCTGGTAGTCGGTGCTGCGGAAGAGCGCGCCGAGCACCGGGATCGAACCGAGGAACGGCAGTTGCTCGATCGAGCGATTCGATTGGTTCTGCAGAAGTCCCGCGATCGCGAAGCTCTGCCCGTCGCGCAACTCCACGTTCGTCTTCGCGCGACGCTTGGTCAGGCCCGGGACGGACACGCCGCCGCCGACCGCGACCGCGAGGGAGGGATCGATGTCGCTCACCTCCGGTTCGAGCTGGAGGTGAATGTTGCCGTTCGCGAGAACCGTCGGCGTGAAGGCGAGCTTCACGCCGAACTCCTTGTAGGACACCGTGATCTGCGGAGAGCCGTTGAAGGATTGGTTGGCGATCGGGATCGGGATCTCGCCGCCGGCCAGGAACTCCGCCCGGTCGCCCGACATGGCGATCAGGTTCGGCTCGGCGAGCCTGCGCAATTGACCCTTGGTCTCGAGCGCGCTGATGAACAGGTCGAGCTGGTTTCCGGTCCCGCCAAAGCTCTGGACGAGGGTCGCGAAGGGCACGCCGCCCGTCGTCGCGGCATTCACCGCGGTGCCGACCAGCCCCGATACGGACACACCGGTCGCGGCGCTCGTGCTGCTGATCTGCGAGGATGGACCGACCGCGCCCACGTTGAAGTTCGTGTTGCGGCCGCCGTACTCGAAGCGCGCGCCGAGATCGCGCCCGGCGTTCCGGTTCACCTCGACGAATCGCACCTTCAGCATCACCTGCTGGGGCGACTTCACCCGCGTCAGGTTCACGGTCCCGGCGGGCGCGACCTGCATCGCGCGGTCGACACTGGTCGCGTCCGGCGCGACCCCGCTCAGGATCAGCCGCTCGCCCTGGCTCCTCACGGCCAGGTTGCCGCCGCCGGAGCTCTGCCGGATCTGCGACTCGATCGCCCCGACATCGGGGCGCACCTCGACGTCGATCAGGCCCACGAGCTTCTTGTCCGCGTCGAAGAGCGAGACGTTCGTCGTGCCGACCTTCTTGCCGAGTACGTAGAGCGTGCGGTCGCTCACCGGCACGACGTCCGCGATCTCCGAGGAGCCGACGAGGATGTCGCCGAACGCGGTCGCGACCCTCACCGTCTGAGACTTGTTGAGCGTGAGGTTGAGCCGGCTGAGAACCGCGTTGCCGCCCGTGCGGGGGACGGACCGGAGCTCCATGCCTGTCGCGCCAGACAGCGGCATCGCGAGCGACGCGACCAGCATGGCGTGGTTCCGCACGCGGCGGAGACCGGCCGCCAGGGCCGTCGATATACCGAGCACGCTATGCCCCCCAACCATTGACGAGAGGTTACCGGAACGGGGTCCGCCTGGATAGGAGGCCGGTGCGTCTAAAACAGACGAGCCGGCCGCTCAGGCCGCGACGCTACAGCGGTGTCGTCCGCACGGGGCGCTGCCCCAGCTGGAGCAGGCGGATGTTGTTCTGCGTGACGACGTTCTCTGGGTCGAGCGCGAGAGCGCGCCGGAACATCGCGAGCGCCCGCCGCCCGTCGCCGCGCAGAAGATAGGAGTAGCCGCGATTGTTGAGGATCTCGAGCGTTTCCCCGCGCAATCCGATGGCCCGCGCGTAGGCGCGATCCGCGAGATCGAAGCGCCCCAGATCGTCGTAGGCCGCCGCGAGGCCGATCCAGGACGCCCCATCCGTCCGGTCCGCCTCCACGGCGGTACGGAAATGGCGCTCCGCCATGCCGGCATTGCCGGCCGCGAGCTGTGCGCGACCGAGCGCGTTCGCCTCGTTCGACGCCGGAAGGGTCAGTTCGACGGACGTATCGGGATTGCGAGCCAGACCCGGATCGTCCGCCACCGTCTGGCAGCCTGCCAGGGCGAGACAGGCGAACAGCCCCGCAAGTCCGACCCGACGCGACACCATCACTTCCGCAAACCTCACCGACACGCGACCCGAGATGCCGGAATGTCAGCCCTTATACCCGCGATCGATCGCACGGCCTATCTCGCGGGCGCCATCCGTCCGGGTTCGTCGGGATCGCACGTTGACGCGACGTCGTCGAGCACGATCGCGTCCTGCGGCCCGAAGGCGAGCGCGAGGTGGATCGGGATGTCGCGGGCGAGATTCGTGCCTCCGATCGAGAGGAGCAGGTTCAGCCGGTCCGGCCGCCGCCGGAGCATCCGGACGAACCGCATGACCCCGCGCGCGCCGGGATCGCGCGCCCCGTCGGCGAGACTCGCGCGCCTGCCGTTCTCGATCGTGACCTTCGCGGTGAAGCCATCTTGGGAAGACGCGCCAGGACGCGACACCAGCATGCGGGCCGCCGCCGTCGTGCCTCCGGCGTCCGGCAAGCCCGTTCCCTGTGGCAGGTCACCCTGAGGCAGGTCGAGCAACAGACGGCGCTCCCGGCCGTCGCAGGTCACGAGCAGGGCGCCCGACCCGTCCGCGCGGGGCGGAACGCTCGTGACGCGTGCGCGCAGGACCGCCAATCCCGACCCGAACCGCTCCAGCGTCCATCCCGAGACGCCGACCGCGTAGACTCGATCCGGCGCAGCGAGACCCGGACCGACCGCGAAGGCTCCGGCGAGGCAGCC
>CAHJXE010000290.1 GCA_903644085.1 Hyphomicrobiales bacterium | reverse complement strand
AACCTGAAGGCCGCAGGTTCAAATCCTGCCCCCGCAACCACAACACAAAGCCCGCTGCTCACTCGAGTGGCGGGCTTTTCCGTTCACGCGTCCCGTATCGCGGCGGCAGCGCCCTGGACCGGCAAGGGGCTCACTCTCAGGATCGCCTCATCGGATGCCGATCCCCGCCGTCAACGCTCCATCGATCCTGTGATCCGACCCGCTGATGAAGAGGGCTTTGTCCGACGCCAGGAAGGCGACGAGGTCGGCGACCTCTTCTGGCTCGCCGATCCGGCCGAGGGGGTGAGCCGCGCCGAACCGCGCGAAGGCTGCGTCGATGTCCGCATCGGCACCGTCGAAGGTTCGCGCGGCGAGTTCGAGGATGGGCGTCCGAACCGATCCCGGGCTGACCGAGACGACGCGGATCCTATCGGGTGCGTGATCGATCGCCATGGCTCGGGTCATGGCGTGGATGGCACCCTTGGAGGCCACATAGGCGGTGACGCCGCTCTGGCAGTTGAAGCCCTGCACGCTGGAGATGTTGATGATGGCGCCACCGCCCCGCTTCCGGATCTCGGGAACACCGAAGTGTGCCGTCAGGTGGATGGAACCGACGTTGACCGCCAAGCATCGTGCGAAGGTTTCGGGCGAGGTCTCGACCGAGTCTCCGTAGGGGTGAATCGCAGCCGAGTTGACCACGATATCCAGCCCACCAAATCGCTCGATGGCGAGTTCCACAGCCCCGCGCACTCCGTCGGGATGAGTGACGTCGACTCTTCTGACGACGACCGAGAGCGCCTCCGCCTCAGCCATCGACGCCAGATCGGCATTCCCTCCTTCATCGATCCCGAGAGCCAGCACCGAAGCTCCACCTCGCGCGAGCCGCAACGCGCTCGCCGCGCCGATGCCGGTCGTCCCCGTGACCATCGCCACCTTGCCGGTGAACTCCGTCATGTGTCAGCCTCCGGCTCTGATCCGAATGGAGCCTGTGTCAAGATGAACCGTGACAGCCTCCCTGTGGAGCAATGATGACATCCCGATCCTGCGTCGACACGACGGTCCAGGTGGAGAGAGAGTGCAGTCTCCTCATCGCTCTCCGGTGCAAAATCGACGGGCATGTTCTGAATCGCCACGAACTCCCGGGCACGACGCTCGCGTCTGGAACCAAGCTCAACAGCAGGTGAAACCACCGTCGATCGGCAGGCACACACCGGAGATCATCGATGCGCCATCACCGAGCAAGAACACGATGGGGGCCGCGATCTCATCCTCCGTCGCCCAACGATGCAATGGCATCTGCTTCAGGAATGGTTCGGCGATGTCGGGTCGCCCCCAATAGAAGGCCGACATATCGGTCATCACGACGGTAGGGTTCACGCTGTTGACCCGGATATCGTACCTGCCGAGCTCCAGCGCGGAGACGCGCGTGATGTTGTCGAGGGCGGCCTTCGAGGAGCCGTACGAGATGTGGCCGGGCAACGCGACCAGCGACGCCTGGCTGGACACATTGACGATCGAGCCTCCCTTGCCCAGCCGGATCATCGACTGGGACGCATACTTGGTCACGAGCAGAGACCCGCGAGCATTGATGCTGATCACCTTGTCGAACACGTCGATGTCGGTGTCCATCGGCGTCGCGATCTCGCCGCCGAAGCCGCCGCAGTTGACGACGCCCCAAAGGTCTAGGTCGAGCAACGCGTGTCGAATGCTCGCCTCCGACGTCAGATCGAAGGCGAGGCTCCGGCATCCGGTCTCGGCGGCGAGAGCGTCCAGCGCATCGGTCGATCGTCCGCTCGCGATCACGTCCGCACCGGCTGCACGGAGCTGGCGCACGGTGGCCCCACCGATGCCGCCGCTCGCGCCCGTCACCAGCACGGTGCGCCCATCCAATCCCCACATCTGATCCACTCCCGAAGACATCCGTCTCGCGGACCGGCGGGTCAACCACCGATCATGAGCTTGACGACCTCATCATGCGTCGTCTGCCCGATCCGACGCTCGCCGGCCAAGCTCCCCCGCCGAAGCACCACGATCCGGTCCGCGACGGCGAAGATGTCCTGCAGATTGTGACTGATGAAGATCACGCCGCGGCCCTGCGCCTTGAGACTCTGGATGAGAGACAGCACCTTGCGCTGTTCCGGCACGCCGAGGGCGGCCGTCGGCTCGTCCATGAGGATCACCCGGGCGTCCCAATATATCGCCCGGCCGATGGCGACAGCCTGGCGCTGGCCACCGGAGAACCGGCCCACGGGTGCATCGAGGCGGTCGACATGGAAGTCGAGGCGCGCCATCGTGTCCTTGGCGGCGCTCGCCATCTTGGCGCGGTCCAGCACGGGCAGGACCCCGAGGGCACGCCGCATCGGCTCGCGGCCCAGGAAGATGTTGGCGCCGATGGACAGATTGTCCGCGAGCGCGAGGTCCTGGTAGATCGTCTCGATGCCGGCCTCGCGGGCGGCCTCGGGCGTCGCGAAGCGCACGACCTTTCCGTCGAGCGAGATCTCGCCGTCGTCGGCCGGGTAGACGCCGGATATCATCTTGGTGAGGGTCGACTTGCCCGCGCCGTTGTCGCCGGCCAGCGCCACGACCTCGCCCGGGTGAAGCGAGAGCGACACGCCCTTGAGGGCTTCGACGCCACCGAACCGCTTGTGGACGCCGCGGACGTCGAGGATCGGCTGGAGGGCGTGGGACGGAACGGCACTCATCAGCGATCTCCGCCGAGCTTGCGCTGGGTCTGGTCGACGAGCACCGAGATGATGATCACGACGCCGACCGCCACGAATTGCCAGAACGGTTCGACGTCGATGAAGACCAGTCCATACTGGATCACGGCGATCACCAGCGAGCCCGCGACCGTGCCGAGGATGGTCCCCGAGCCGCCGAACAGGCTCGCTCCGCCGATCACCACTGCGGCGATCGAGTCGAGCAGCAGCGGTTCGCCGGCCTGGGCGGCGCCGGCCGTGAAGCGAGCGGTGTAGAGGACGCCCCCGAGCCCGGCGCAGAGGGCGGACAGCAGGTAGAGCTTGCGAGTGTGTCGCCCGACGTTGATGCCGGCGCGAACTGCCGCCTGCTCGCTCGCCCCCACGGCATAGGTGTGCTGGCCGAAGCGCGTCTGGCCGAGGATGTAGCTCATCAGCAGCAGGAACAGCACCGTTATGACGACCACGAGCGGAAAGCCCAGGACGCGGCCATTGCCGAGATAGGCGAAGTCGCTGTTGGTGACCGGTACGGTGGTGCCGGCGGCCAGCAGAAACGCCACGCCGCGCGCCACGCCGAACATCCCGAGCGTGCCGATGAAGGGCGGCACCTTCAGCTTGGAGATCAGCCAACCGTTGACGGCGCCGGGGATGAGCGACACGAGCAGACCCGCCGCGATGCCGGCCAGCATGGCCGGGAACGCGGGCATGTAGCTCCCGGCGATGTTGGCCCCTTGAGCAGAGATCACCGCCGACAGGCCCATGATGAAGCCGACCGACAGGTCGATGCCGCCGGCGATGATCACGAAGGTTTCGCCGAGCGCCAGCAACAGCGGCGCGACCGCGAAGACGGCGATCGATTGCGCATTGTAGCTGGAGAACATGAAACTCGCGCCGTAGCTCACCTGCGCCCACACCTCGAACAGGACGAGCAGGAGGAGGAGGAACAGCCAGGCCCGCAACCGTGCCGCGAGGAGAAGTACACGCGACAGACTCCCTCTGCTCGCTCGATCGTTCAGGACCTGAGAGGGTGTGAGACTGGCCATGCGCTTCTCGAAGGGCAGGAGATACGCACCGCACCGCCGCCCAGCGGCGGCACGGCGTAGGGACTCGGGTCAGTCCTTGTAGATGAACTTGGCGACGTCAGGATTGTCGATGTTCGATTGATCCATGACGGTGAAGCCGGTTCCGATCGCAGTCGGGATCGAATGTCCTGTCAGGTGCGCGTAAGCCGAGACTACGCCGTAGTAGCCGATTTCGGCCGGGTGCTGGGCGATCGCGGCCGTGATCAGGCCCGACTTGATGTTGCCCACGATGGTCGTCGGCGCGTCGAAGGCCACGACTTTGATCTTGCCCTGCTGCCCAGCCTGTTGCACTCCATTGCCGGTGCCGATGGCCGAGAACAGATTCGCGCCGAACACGCCTGCGAGATCAGGATTGCGGGCGTAGACGGACTGGAGTTGCGATGCGGCCTTGTTGGCATCGTCGTCGTTGAACTGAGTCTGCAGCACCGTGATGCCGGGATGGTCCTTCAGCTCCTCCTTGAAGCCTTGCTCGCGCTGGTCCGTGGTGGACACACCAGGCTTGACGTTCGAGACGTACACCTTGCCCTTGTCGCCGATCGCTTTGGCCAGCGCGCGGGCCGCAATCTTGCCTCCGAGCACGTTGTCGGATGCGATATAGGTCAATGGAAAGTCGGCGTCGCCCGACCCCGTCTGGTAGTTGCCCGATCCGATGAAGGTGTCGACGGTGATGACCGGAACGCCGGCGTCGGCGGCCTTCTTGAGGGGCTGTACC
>CAHJXE010000289.1 GCA_903644085.1 Hyphomicrobiales bacterium | reverse complement strand
CAGATCGTCGGCAAGACCTGGATGGTGCTGCTGTCGATCCCGTTCGTCCATCTGCTGCGCCGCCGCGACGAGCGGCGTCGCGAGGCAGAGCGCGAGGAGGGTGTCGAGCAGGCTCGGGCTGCCCAGCACCGCGAGGAGCGGCGGCAGGCACGCGAGCCCGACCGCACCGAGCACCAGCCGCACGGTGACGAAGCTCCGGCAGGCCGCCGCGGGAGCGATGGCCGGCCTGCCCCCGACGGAAGCGAGGACACGCGACGGAAGAGACAGAGACATACGCAAACCGAACTCGCGCGGCACCCCGCGCTCCCCTCGTCTCCGATGAAGCGATCCTGCCAGATGCGACTTAAGTGAAAGCTAAGACGCCGACAGAAGACAAATCGCAACCTAATTCCACGCTTAACTCTGCATTAATAACGATACACGTCCCGTTCCCGTCGATGATCTTGCCTTTACATTGCCCCGATATTGGATCAAATGGCAACGTGTGAGGCGATGTTCATGATACGATTGGTCCTGATCGCCGGTATCGTGGGCTGTATTGCGTATCTCTCGCCGACGCGGGAGCATGCCGACGTCGTGACGCAGGTTTCTTCAGCCTGGGGCGGCGTCGAGAACCTCGCGATCCTGGCATCCTCGACCATCGGGTCTTCGGGTCTGGGACAGCGCGTGATCGAGGAGGCGATCCGCCGGCCGCGCGCGGCTTCTGCCGAGGGGCATGGCGACCGGCTGGCGAACCCGCCCGAGCGCTCTTATAGATAGGTCGGCGACGCACCGCCGCTCCGACCCGTCATGACAGATCCGACCTCCCCGATTCAGGACGAACCGTTCTGGCGCACAAAGACGCTCGACGCGATGTCGCCCGCGGAGTGGGAGAGCCTGTGCGACGGCTGCGGCCGGTGCTGCCTCGTCAAGCTGGAGGACGAGGATACGGGCGAGATCGGCTACACCGACGTCGGCTGCACGCTGCTCGACGGCGCGACCTGCCGCTGCCGCTCCTACCCGACCCGGCAGGCGATCGTGCCGGATTGTCTGCGGTTGACGCCGGAGGCCGTGCGCACGACCCCGTGGCTACCACGCAGCTGCGCGTACCGGCTCGTCGCGGAAGGGCGGGACCTCCGCCCGTGGCACCCGCTCGTCTCCGGCGATCCCGACAGCGTGCATCGCGCCCGCATCTCCGTGCAGGGCCGTGTCGCGGGCCCGGAGGAGGATTTCACCGTCGAGGAGCTGACCGACCGCATCGTCGGCTGGCCGGAGGACGCCCCCGGGTAACCGGAACTGGCGCGTTCGCTCCGAGTTTGGATGGGGTGTTCGCCGCGCGACGGAGCGCGGCCCGATGTACCTCAACCATTACAGGAGGCCTCTCATGGGCTTTTTCTCGTCCCCCATCAAGACGATGGACGACCTCTACCTGCATCAGCTGCAGGACATCTACTATGCCGAGAACCAGATCACCAAGGCTCTGCCGAAGATGATCGCCAAGGCCGAGAACCCGGCCCTGAAGCAGGCGTTCCAGAAGCACCTCGGCGAGACCGAGACGCAGGTGAAGCGGCTCGAAGACGTGTTCCACATGATGGGCAAGGACGTGAAGGGCGTGACCTGCGCGGCCATCGACGGCATCCTCAAGGAGGCCGAGGAGCTGATGTCGGATTGCGACGACGCCCAGGTGCGCGACGCCGCGATGCTGGCGGCCGCACAGGCGGTCGAGCATTACGAGATCACCCGCTACGGCACGCTGATCGCCTGGTCGAAGCAGGCCGGCAAGCTCGACATCGCCAAGGTGCTCGGCCAGACGCTCGCCGAGGAGAAGGCGACGGACGAGAAGCTCTCCTCGCTCGGCGAATCCAACGTGAACAAGAAGGCCGCCTGATCCAGGCCTTCGACGCACGACGCACGACGCACGACGCACGACGCACGACGCGGACGGCGGCCTTGGGCCGCCGTCTTCGTTTGGGCCGGGTTCGCGAGAGGTCGGAGCGCCGCACCGTTCAGCGGGTGGGCCGATCCGTCGTGCCGACGAGCGTCCGATCACCGCCGGCATTCAATTTCGGCTCAAGTATCGCCTGACCGGAAGGTCGTAGTAGCGGTCGACGATGAAGCAGGCCAGCAACAACACGACCAGGAAAGCGATCCCGCTCCAAGGTGCGGCAGACCCGATATCGGTCCTGAATAGCAAATGATGGACGTTGCCGGCGAGGTAGCTCGCGGGTGCGTGCAGGACATAGATCGCGTAGGATATCAGTCCACCGAACTTGAAGAGCGTGGCGCTGAACCCGATGGGCTGCCAACCCAGCGTCGCGTAGATGAGGACCGGGAAGACGACGAGCACGGCCGTCAGGTCGAAGAACGGGACCGCCCATGCGGGGGGACTCGACACGAGAATGGCCGACATGCAGGCCAGGATCAGCCAGGAAGCGACGTTCCCGCGCCTGGCCTCCTGGATCGGCCTCGACGAGAAGCGCCGGTAGAGTAAGACGCCGGCGAAGAACGAGAAGAGTACCCGGAAGACACCTCCGACGCTCGTCGCGACAGTCCAGCCGAGATCGAGATTGGATGTCGGGGCCAGGATGGCACAGGCGGCCAGCCCGATGGCCGACACCGCGACGACGGACACGAGTCGCTTTCCGACGACGATTCCGAGCGTCGCAGCGTAGAGCGCGTTGACGACGAGCTCGAGGAAGAGCGACCAGGTCGGACCGTTGATCGGGAAGATGTCTCCCTTGGCATCGGGGTTGGGGAGAAAGACGAGCGAGAGAAGTCCGTGGTAGAGAAGTGCCGCGGCATCGACGTGTCTGATGATGGCCGCCATGAGGCCGAGTAGCAGCCCGATCAGGTAGAGCGGGTAGAGCCTGATCAGACGTGTCGCCATGAACGTCGGGAACGACATGTTCCTCTTCAGCTTCTCTTCGTAGGCGTTCCCGATGACGAAGCCGCTGAGAAGGAAGAACAGGTCGACCGCAAGGTAGCTCGCCTCGAACGAGAGGCCGCCGAGGAGCTGCGTCGTATGACGCACGACGATGAGAAGAGCCGCGACCCCGCGTAGACCATCGAGGCAGAGAAACAGCCGGTGACGGGGTGCCGAAGTCGCCATTGATCCCGTGGTCGTCCCTGCGCGCGCCCTCGGGATACAAGCTCATCGTGAACATTGTCGATAAGGGTTTCGCGCGGGAGAGCGCTTCGCGCGCGGGAGAGGGTTTCGCGCGGGAGAGCGCTTCGCGCGCGTCGGGTGGGCGACCGGCGTTCCGCCGGCGGCGACTTCATCGCGGTGACGACCGGCGACTTGCATAGTCGTATAGCGTACATTACTTCTGATCATCGCTTGCCGACGATCACGGGCGCGGGCGGCTGAGAGCACCAAGACTCTCGCCCCCGATTCGGTGAGATCCATGCTCCAGATCGTCCAGGCCCAGCTCCGGAACCGGCTGCTGCGGCGCCTTTCGCCCGACGATTACGCCCTGCTCCGGGACGGGCTCGAGTGCCACGCCGTCGCGTCGGGCCAATCCCTCACCAAGCCGTTCGCGCGCATCGACCACGTCTACTTTCCGGAAAGCGGGATCGCGTCGGTCACGACGAACGTCGGCTCCCATCACATGGAGGTCGGTGTGATGGGCCGCGAAGGCTTCGTGGGCCTGCCCGTCGTGCTCGACGCGGAGAGCTGGCCGCACGACGTCTTCGTGCAGATGCCCGGAATGTTCACGCGGATCGCCGCGGCGGAATTCCGCCACGCGCTCGAGCTCAGTCCGACGCTCCGGGGCCTGTGCCTGCGCTTCGTGCAGGCCTACCTGGTCCAGACATCGTTCACCGCCATGGCGAATGCCCGCTTCAGCGTGGAGCATCGCCTCGCGCGCTGGCTCCTGATGTGCCACGACCGCGCGGAGAGCGACGAATTGTCCGTCACGCACGATTTCCTCGCCATGATGCTCGGTTGTCGTCGCCCGGGCGTGACGGTCGCCACCCACCTTCTCGAGGGCGAGGGGATGATCCGCGCGAAGCGGGGGCGCATCACGGTGCGCGACCGCGACAAGCTGATCGCGCTCGCGGGCGATAGCTACGGCTGTCCCGAAGCCGAGTACGAGAGGCTCTTGATGCGAGGGAGCCACCCGGCGTCGGCGGCGATCACGGACGCGGTGGCGCGGGTCGTCAATCATTAGAGCCGCATCCGTTCGCGACGACCGGGTGAGCCGAAGCAACGTCCAAGTCCTTGTTCGATACCGCGCACATGCCGACTCGGAACGTACTACTATGCGCAGACGACGATCACGATTCGCGTGTAATTGCAGCGGGTTGTTGCAAAGGCCTGGGTAAAGGCGTCCACCGACAGGCTTGAGTTCGCTTCGCGCTCATCGGATGATGTCGGGAATGGAGATGTTCGGGCTCGACGACACGTTCGGTGCGGACAACGCGGCAAGTCTCTCCGCCGCCTACCAGGCGATCTTGCAGAGCGTTGCCGGGAGACACCCGAAGCGCGCCGTCGACCACGATACCCGCTTGG
>CAHJXE010000288.1 GCA_903644085.1 Hyphomicrobiales bacterium | reverse complement strand
TCCTGGATTACGCGGCCGCGCAGGGCCGCCGCTCGATCGCGGCCCTCGTGCCGGACACGACCTACGGGGCCGTCGTCGAGGCGCAGTTCCGCGAGAGTGCCGCCCGCCGCGGCATCCGGGTCGCCGGGCTCGAGCGCTACTCGCCGGGCCAGCCCGGGCCGGCGGTCGCACGTCTGGCACCCCTCTGGGCGGGCGAGGCGCCCCAGATCGACGGGCTGCTCATCCCCGAATCCGGCGAGGGGCTCCCGGCGGTCGGGGAAGCGCTGCGAGCGGCCGGGTTCAACCCGGCCCGCGTGAAGCCGCTCGGTACGGGCGCGTGGAACGATCCGCGCGCGCTCCGCGTCGCATCGCTCCAGGGCGGCTGGTTCGCGGCTCCCGATTCGGCCGGGTTCAACGCCTTCGCAACGCGCTACAAGGCACGGTTCGGCCAGGAGCCCACCCGCATCGCGACGCTCGCCTACGACGCCGTCTCGCTGGCGGCGGCTCTCGCGCGGACACAAGGCGCGCGACGCTTCTCCGAGCCGACGCTGCAGACGGCGACAGGTTTCGCGGGAGCCGACGGTGTGTTCCGCTTCCGGGCGGACGGAACGAACGAGCGCGCGCTCGCCGTGCTCCAGGTCGCGAACGGCGCGACCACCGTCGCGAGCGCTGCTCCGAAGACGCTCGGCGCATCTGGCACCTGATCCGTCGCGAGACAGGCGGCGACTCGGATGTTGGATCCCGGACCGTCAATCCTGGCTGCACCGAAACGTCCGATCACGGACGTCTTGTCGTCTGCGCAGGTGACCCCGCGACGGCGCGATCGGGATGAAGCCCGATAGCACAACCGTCGTGGCAAGCGTCGCGGACTGAAACCTGGCGGAGTCGCGGCTATTTCCCGAACCCCGGCGCCCCGATGGACGGCAGCGACGGCGCGGTCGCGGCACCATAGACGTCCATGCGCCGGTTGGTGCCGTATGTGTCGCCATTGCGCACGAAGCCGCCGCTGACGCTCGACCCAAAATCGTCGAGCGAGCCGCTGCCCGTGCTGCTGCATCCGGATAGGAAGCCCTGCGCGACGAGCAGGGCGGCGACGGTGATGATGCGCATGGTGTCCTCGGATCGATCCGCGCCTTCATAGCAGGCGCGCCGCGAGGTCGATACGCGATCGTCCAGCCATCGCCGATCTCGCGCGGCCCGCGAGGCGTAGGCCGGCGAGCGTCACCCGATCGTCACATTCGACGTTCGTCGCAATCACGTCCTAAATGCGGCATCGATGTTGCAAAGCCGGGGCGAGCCGTCGCAAGGTCCTGTTCCGAACCGTTGGAGTTGATGATGAAGTCGAGCCGGATGACGACCTACATCCTCGTCGCGATGGTTCTCGGGATCGTGGTCGGCGGGATCGTCCACTCGCAGTTCAACGATCCCGCGACGTGGAAGATGTTCTCGTCCTACGTGTCGATCGGCAGCACGGTCTTCCTGCGACTGATCAAGATGATCATCGGGCCGCTCGTCTTCTCGACGCTGGTCGTCGGCATCGGGCACATGTCGGATACCGGCGCGGTCGGGCGAGTCGGCGGCAAGGCGATGCTCTGGTTCGTCAGCGCCTCGCTGGTCTCGCTCAGCCTCGGGCTCTTGCTGGTCAACGTCTTCCAGCCGGGCGACGGCGTGCACAAGGTGGTCAGCGGGGTGAGCTCCGGGATCGACTCGCACGCCATGACGCTCGACGGCTTCATCAAGCACGTCTTCCCGGACTCCTCGGTCCGCCCGATGGTGGATAACGAGATCCTTCAGATCGTCGTCTTCTCGATCTTCTTCGGCGTCGCGTGCGCCGCGATGGGCTCGCGTTCCAAGCTGGTCCTGGAGGGCATCGAAGGGCTCTCGCACATCATCCTGCGCGTCACCGGTTACGTGATGATGCTGGCGCCGCTCGCCGTGTTCTGCGCCATGTCGGCCACGATCTCGACGAACGGGCTCGGGATCCTGGTCAGCTACGCGAAGTTCATGGGCGAGTTCTATTTCGGGCTCGTGTGCCTCTGGCTCATCCTGATCGCGGTCGGGTTCCTCATCTTGGGACCCTCCGTCCGTCGGCTGGTGAAGCTCGTGCAGGAGCCGTTCCTGCTCGCCTTCTCGACGGCGAGTTCGGAGGCTGCCTACCCGAAGATGCTGGAGCAGCTCGCGAAATTTCCGATCAGCCCGAAGATCTCGTCCTTCGTCCTGCCGCTCGGCTACTCGTTCAACCTCGACGGCACGATGATGTATTGCACCTTCGCGAGCGTCTTCATCGCGCAGGCCTACGACATCCCGCTGAGCTTCGGAACGCAGATCGCGATGCTGCTGACCCTGATGCTGACCTCGAAGGGGGTCGCGGGCGTGCCCCGCGCGTCGCTCGTCGTGATCGCCGCGACGTTGTCCCAGTTCGGCTTGCCCGAAGAGGGGCTGCTCCTGATCCTCGGCATCGACACCTTCCTCGACATGGGTCGCTCCGCCACCAACGTAATCGGCAACTCGCTCGCGACCGCGGTCGTGGCGAAGTGGGAGGGCCAACTCGTGACCGACGAGGAGACGACCGAGACGATCGGCGAGATGGAGCTGCAGCCGGTATGATCCGCCGCGCCGCTCTTACGTTCGCGGCCGCAGTTGCGGCGTCCGCGGCCATGCTCGTCGGCCCCGCGCGCGCGCAGGATGCCGCCCTGCTCGACGGCACGCTGAAGGCGATCGCGGATCGCGGCACCATCCGCATCGGTCATCGCACGGGATCGGTGCCGTTCTCCTTCCTCAACAAGGGAGGTCAGCCGGTCGGGTTCTCGATGGAGCTATGCCGCGGCATCGCGACGGACGTCGCCCGCATGCTGAACCGCGACCTCGTCGAGGCCGACGCGCCCGCCTGGCAGACCGGCGTGCGCATCGCGCTCGTGCCGGTCTCGGCCGACGAGCGCTTCCCGAAAATCCTGTCGGGCGACATCGACCTCGAATGCGGCTCGACAACCGCCAACGCCGAGCGGCAGAAGAGCGTGGCGTTCTCGCCCGTCTTCTTCCTCGCCGGCACCAAGCTGATGGCGCCGATCATGGCGGGCGGAGGCACGATCTCGTCCTACCGCGATCTCGCTGGCCGCACGATCGTGGTCGGCGCCGGCACGACCAACGCGACCGCGATCCGGCGTCTCGCGGGCACGGTGTCGCCCCCGATCACGGTGAGCGAGGTCGCGAGCACGGACGCCGCCTACGACGCGCTCGCGGCCGCCAAGGCCGACGCCTTCGCGTCCGACGACATCCTCCTGTCCGGCCTCGCGGCGACCCGGCCCGACGGGGCCAAGTTCCGTGTCGTGGGCGACTATCTCTCGTTCGAGCCCTACGCGATCACGATGCGGAAGGACGACCCGGCTTTCGCGGCCCTCGTGCGAGCGAGCTTCGAGCGCATGGCCGGCGAGGGCCAACTCAGCCGCGCCTACAATCGCTGGTTCACCCAGAAGCTGCCCACGGGCGAGACGCTGGACTTGCCGATCAGCGCGCAGCTTTCGGAGATGTACCGGGCGCTCGGCCAGCCGGATTAGTAGCCCCAGGCACGTTCATCGCTTCCGTCCGCCGCCACCCTTGTACTTCGGCTTCTGCCCGCCCAGCCCTTGCGTCGAGCGGGGCTTCGGACTCGCGAAGCCCTCGGGCCGGACCGGCGCAGGGCCGGTCGAGACCATGATCTCGCGGTTGTGCGGCCCCATCTCGTCGAGCGTCGGCTTGCGCGCGCGGGAGGCAGGCGAGGGCAAGTTGGCGGCGCGGCCGTAGCTGCGCTCGCCCGCGTAGCGGCCGGCGCCGCGCTCCACCGCGGATTGCGAGATCGTCGGGTCGGCGCCGAGCATCAGCTCGGTGGTCTGGAGCCGTTTCAGCTCGTCGCGCAGCCGGGCCGCCGTCTCGAAATCCAGGTCGGCCGCGGCGGCGCGCATCTGCTTCTCCATGTCCGCGATCACGGCCTTGAGATTGTGCCCGACCGTGATCGCCTGATCCGCCATGCCGGTGTCGACCCGGACGTGGTCGCGTTCGTAGACCGAGTCCAGGATGTCCGCGATGCCTCGCTTGATCGAGGCCGGGGTGATGCCGTGCTCCGCGTTGTAGGCGAGCTGCTTCTCGCGCCGCCGATCCGTCTCCGCCATGGCGCGCTCCATCGAGCCCGTCTTCTGGTCGGCGTAGAGGATCACCCGGCCGTCGACGTTGCGGGCGGCGCGTCCGATCGTCTGCACGAGCGAGGTCTCCGAGCGCAGGAAGCCCTCCTTGTCGGCGTCGAGGATCGCCACCAGCGCGCATTCCGGGATGTCGAGCCCCTCGCGCAGCAGGTTGATGCCGACCAGCACGTCGAAGGCGCCGAGCCTGAGGTCGCGGATGATCTCGATGCGCTCGATCGTGTCGATGTCGGAGTGCATGTAGCGCACCCTCACCTTGTTCTCGTGCAGGTACTCGGTCAGGTCCTCGGCCATGCGCTTCGTCAGCACGGTGACGAGCGTGCGGTAGCCGGCCTGCGCGACGGCCCGGATCTCGCCCAGCACG
>CAHJXE010000287.1 GCA_903644085.1 Hyphomicrobiales bacterium | reverse complement strand
GATTTGGCGGAGGCCTTCGACGGGTTCGTCCAGTCCGGCTTGCGTTCGATCGTGCTCTGCGCCGCGGGCAAGAACTTCTGCGCCGGGGCGAACTTCTCGAGGCCCGCGGCCGACACGGTCGGCACTCCGCAGGATCGCGGGACGAACCATCTCTACCAGCAGGCGGTGCGGCTGTTTCGATGCCCCATCCCGATCGTGGCAGCCGTTCAGGGTGCGGCCGTCGGCGGTGGGCTCGGTCTCGCGATGGTGGGCGATTTCCGAGTCGCGTCAGACGAGTCGCGTTTCACGGCCAATTTCAACCGGCTGGGGTTCCACCCGGGCTTCGGCCTGAGCGTCACCCTGCCGCGCGCGATCGGCGTCCAGCAGGCGGCGCTCCTCTTCTACACGGGGCGACGCATCACGGGCGAGGAGGCGTACCGCATCGGCCTCGTCGACGTGCTCGTCGAGAGCCGGGAGGTCCGCAAGGCCGCGACGGCGCTCGCGGAGGAACTAGCGATCTCGGCACCCGTGGCACTTCGATCGACCAGGGCGACCCTGCGCCAGGGACTCGCCGATGCGATCGCGGCCGCGACCGATCACGAGCTTGCCGAACAGCAGAAGCACTTCGCGACCGACGATTTCAGGGAAGGTGTAAAGGCCATGGCGGAACGTCGCCTTCCAAACTTTGTCGGGCGATGA
This sequence comes from Hyphomicrobiales bacterium, assembly GCA_903644085.1. Lineage (GTDB taxonomy): Bacteria > Pseudomonadota > Alphaproteobacteria > Rhizobiales > Beijerinckiaceae > Enterovirga. Next base: position 3,870 of record CAHJXE010000287.1, on the reverse strand, counting down.
GGAGAGCGTCTCCAAGTTTCACGGGCGTCCTGTGAGGTGCTGCACGCGCACTCAGTCCGGCGATGCCGTCATACTGGCTGATGAGCACGTCGTATTCCGGTGCGTCCGTAAGCTCGAGGATGAGAGTCCGCCACCAGCGCCGTCCTCGGCCCGGCACCGTTCCAGGACATGCGACAGCAGTCGGGTTGACCCTCGCTGGCGTTGAGGCGCCACGGGCCTAGAGGTGGGAGCAGAGATGTGGTCGCATGAACTCTCGGAGGAGATCGCCGCGATTACGTCCTCGGACCTCGGTCCTTCGATACGTCATGCCGCGGCGAGGACGATCTTCGATACGCTGACTTGCGCGCTCGCTGCTCGGGCCGAACCGACCTACCTCAGGGCGTGTCGGATCGCGACGACCATGTTCGCCGGTTCCGAGCAGGGCCTGTGGTTCTCCGAGGCGCGCTCGTCCAGGCTCGGAGTGGCGTACGCGGCGTCGAACGCGGCGGCGGCCTACGATCTCGACGAGGGACACCGAGCAGCCGTCGGACACGCGGCGGCGGCCGTCATACCGGCCGTCCTCGCCGTCGGGTCGGTGGTCGGGTCCACGTGGGAAGAGATGTTGGTCGCGATCGTTTGCGGCTATGAGGCGGGGATCCAGATCGCCAAGCGACGGGATCCGCAAGCGGTCTCGACGTTCGGGACGGGACGTTGGTCGGCTGGAGCCGTGGCGGTGGGGACAGCGAAGCTCTTCGGCTCGACGGTCGGCGAGACGGCGCACGCACTCGCGATAGCCGAATCGCTCGCACCAAACCTCCTCGCGGCCGATCACGGCGGTTACATCGGGAGCGACGTCAAGGAGGGCATTCCTTGGTCGGCGGTCACCGGGATCATGTCGGCCGAGCAAGCTCGTCTCGGCGACACAGGCTACCTCGGGGCGTTCGATGATCCGCGATTGTACCGTCCGGATCCCTTCATCGGCCCGCGACAGGCTGGGTTCGCGATCGAGTCGTCCTATCTCAAGCGCTACGGCACGTGTCGCTGGATCCAGGCTGCGCTCGATGCTGCCATCGAGATCCGTTCGGAGATCGCGGATGTCGCTCAAATCGAAACGATCGAGGTCGGGACGTTTGGGCGGGTGCTGACCCTCAACAATCTGTGCGATCCTCCCGACATCGTCTCCGCACAATTCAGCATGCCATTCTGCATAGCTCTGGCCCTGATCGGTGGCGTCGACGACCTCGCGCCGATCCGCTCCGCTGCACTGCATAGGGCCGATCTCATCGCCCTCGCGAGGAAGGTCCGGATCGAAGTCGATCCCGCTCTCGATGCATGCTTCCCCCGACAGGTCCCGGCCCGGCTCGCCGTAACATGTGGGGCTCACCGCCTCGAGCGGCTGATCCCGGTTCCGCTCGGCGACCCTGCAAACCCGATGTCGGACGAGGTGCTGGTGGAGAAGGGCTTATCCATCGGCGGACACAAGCACGAACGCAGTATCCTGCTTCTCACACAAGTCTTAGGCCTACGCGGCGCATCGCCATCAGCCTCTCCGCTGAGCGTCGTATCTGAGTTCGTTCGACAACGAGACGTGATCGATCCGACTGGGAGCCTATCCGAGTAATTTCTCGACGGCACGCCTTTGGGATGATCCCTTGGCTCATGGTCTAAGGTGTTTTTGCGCCCGGGATGTGGATCAGGGCTGGCTTCTGCCGCCTTCGCCGCACGAACCTGCGCCGGCCGGGAACGTGGCGCGGTTCGTCCGTGAGCTGAAGCAAATTTGTGCCGTTCAGGTCCATCGCCGAGGCGATCGGCCGGCAGATCGGCGTACCCTCGAAGTCCCTGATGCCCGGAGAGGCCGAGACGTATTTCGACGGCTTGGCCAAATGGGTGGCAGGCAACTGTCCTGCCTCCCGCGATAGGACCAGGGCGGTCCTCGGCTGGGAGCCGGAGCAACCAAGCATCCTGTCGGATATCGGGCGCGCGGCGCGAGCCGCATCCGTGTTCTCGACCTCGGCGCGCGCCGAGGCGACATGGCCCATCCAGGTCCGCCGGCGCAGCTCATGCGGCAGGTCTGCGAGCTCGCGATCGAACTCGGACGGTGGGCGGCGCGCCACGCTCAGAGACCGTAGAGCCGGAACGTCGGGCGGCCGGTGAGTTCGCGCAGGCCGCCTTGCGCGACCAGCCGCTCGAGCAGGCGCCGTGCCGCGCGATCGGATCCGAGGCCAGGCAAGGCCGCAAGGCCGGTCGCCGCGACGGCGTCGTCGTCCAGGAGGGCGGAGATCGCTTCAGCGACGCCGCGGGTTCGCGAGCGGGCCGACACCGCAATCAGCCGGGTCGACCGGCCGGCGATGTCGCGGGTCGATCCGTGCGCCGCGATCGCGGCACGTGCGTAGGCGAGATGACAGAATGTGGTGCAACCGATCTCATGCGGACGGACACGTCGTCCGTCCGTCCGCACCGCGCACGAGCGCCGGGTGCATGGTCGCGGTCGCGAGGAGAAGCACCGGAGCCGGCCATCCGAGCCGGTCGGTCAGGACGAGATCGGCCAGCACGAGGTCGGCCGCCAACCACGCCAACACGTCGCCCTCGCGCGTCATGCCTTCGACCGCAGCCACAACTTCGGTCACGGCCGCCGCGGCTGTGATCGAGCTCGCATGTCCCCGAGTCGGCATCGTACCAGGAGCGCGGCCCTACCCGGCCGAACTCGGTGGCCAATCGGTCGAGCGCCTCACCGGCGAGCCGGGTCGTCGACGGGCGAGATCACGCACGAGCCGGTGAACACGCCCGGCGAGACCTGGATCATCCGCCCTTCCCACAGAACCAGACAGGTGGTGCGCGTCGCGGAGAGCCGCCACATCCTCGTGCAGGCGCAGGCGCAGGTGCCGCGCGGCGACCGCCGTGGCAGCCAGAGCCTGTCGCATCCGCCAAGCGCCGAGCCAGGGCGGATCGGCCCTGATGACATGATCGAGCGCCAGCAGGGCGGCGCCGCCCTGGAACGCGGCGGCCACGTGGTCTGCTGTCGCTGAACTCGCGGCATCGCCCGACGCCTCTGCCGACTTGGACGACATGGCACACGACACGGCCGCAGATGTCGCGTCCGCCGGCTCGATCCTCGGCCGATCACGACGATCCGAGCTTCCGCCTGTCAAACAGGCCGATACTTCCTCCCCGACCGGCGAGCTCCGTGCCGGCGCTGCTCCCGCAACCGCCCACCTCGAGCGGCTCGCGGCTACGGCCCGCGCCTACGCGGCCGCCAAAGACAGCGCGAGCACCGCCGGCCTACGCGTCCGATTGGCGGCTGTTCGCGCGCTGGTGCCGCCGGCAGGGCGAGGCGGTCGGCCTCTACCTCGCGGCCTCGGTCGACGGGCATGGCATCGACAAGATCGCGGTCTCGACGATCGAGCGACGGCTCTCCGCGATCTGTGCCGTATACCGCTCGGCCGGCACGCCGCTCGACCGCGGCGACCGCCATACCGCGTCCGTGATGGCCGGCCTCCGTCGCACCCACGCCCGCCCACCGCGCCAGAAGGAGGCCTTGCTCGGCGAGGACCTGCTCGCCATGCTGGCCACCCTGCCCGTCCACCTGCGCGGCATCGGCGATCGCGCCACGCCGCCGCGGCAACGTGCAACCGTGTCGGCGCGAGGGCGTGAGCTTAGATGCAGTGCATGCCCGAACATCATCCCATGACCCGCGACGGCGGTCTCCACGTGCTCGCCGACTTCCTGTCCGGACGAGGTGCCGAGTACGCAGGGGATCGCAATACCGACCGGGGGCGCGACGCGACCCCCACGACCTCCGCCCTGTCGCCCTATCTGCGCCGCCGGCTCCTGACCGAGCACGAGGTCGCGCACGCCGCAATCCGCGCGTTCGGCGAGCGCGGCGCCGAGAAG
>CAHJXE010000286.1 GCA_903644085.1 Hyphomicrobiales bacterium | reverse complement strand
GGCGGGCGCGGCATGAAGGTCGCGCGCGACGAGGCCTCGCTCTCCGACGCGCTCGCGACCGCCCGCCAGGAGGCGATGGCGGCCTTCGGGGACGACGCGGTCTACCTCGAGAAGTATCTCGAGAAGCCACGCCATATCGAGATCCAGGTCTTGGGCGACGGGCGCGGCGACGCGATCCATCTTGGCGAGCGCGACTGCTCGCTCCAGCGCCGCCACCAGAAGGTCTGGGAGGAAGGCCCGTCCCCGGCGCTGAACGAGACGGAACGCGCCACGATCGGCACGACGGTCGCGAACGCCATGAAGGAGCTCCAGTATCTCGGGGCTGGGACCGTCGAGTTCCTCTACGAGGACGGGCGCTTCTACTTCATCGAGATGAATACCCGCGTCCAGGTCGAGCACCCGGTGACCGAGATGATCACGGGCATCGACATCGTGAACGAGCAGATCCGGCTCGCGGCAGGCGGCTCGCTCTCGCTCACGCAGGACGAGGTGAAACTCGGCGGCCACGCGATCGAGTGCCGGATCAACGCCGAGCACCCGGCGACCTTCCGGCCTTCGCCCGGCCTCATCAGCTACTTCCACCCGCCGGGCGGCCTCGGCGTGCGGGTCGATTCGGCCGCCTACCAGGGCTACCGCATCCCGCCGAACTACGATTCGCTCGTCGGCAAGCTGATCGTGCACGGGCGCACCCGCAACGAGTGCCTGATGCGGCTGCGCCGCTCGCTCGACGAGTTCGTGGTGGACGGGGTCGACACGACGTTGCCGCTGTTCCGGACGCTGGTGCGCAACGGCGATATCCACGACGGGCGCTACGACATCCACTGGCTCGAGCACTTCCTCGCGGCCGAGGCCGAAGCAGCGCCGAACTGAGGCGAACATGGCCGGCATCCAGCGCGTCGAGATCACGCCGGAGATCCTGCTGAAGGCCTACGCGGCCGGCATCTTCCCCATGGCGGAGGACGCGGACGACCCGAGCCTGTTCTGGGTCGAGCCCAAGACGCGCGGCATCGTCCCGCTGGACGCGGTCCACGTGTCGCGCAGGCTCGCCCGCACGGTCCGCCAGGACGTGTTCGAGATCCGGGTCGACACCGACTTCGACGCCGTGATCGCGGGCTGCGCGGCCCCGGACGACGACCGCGAGCGCACCTGGATCAACGCCCGCATCCGCCGCCTCTACGGCGACCTCTTCGACCTCGGCCACTGCCACACGGTTGAGACGTGGCGCGACGGTCGCCTCGTCGGCGGGCTCTACGGCGTGCGCCTCGGCGCGGCGTTCTTCGGCGAATCCATGTTCCACCGCGAGCGCGACGCCTCGAAGGTCGCGTTCGTGCATCTCTGCGCGCGGCTGCGGGCCGCGCGGTTCAACCTGCTCGACGCGCAGTTCGTGACCGACCACCTCGCGAGTCTCGGGGCCGTCGAGGTGCCGCGCGGGGCCTACCAAGCGCTCCTGTCGGAAGCAGTCGAGGAGGAGGCCGACTGGTGGGTCTGGCCCGCCGGCATGACGGTCCCGGGCGCGCTGGCGCTGGAGGCGCTCTGAGCGAGCAATGTCAGACTCGACCTCATCCTGAGGTGCTGCGACGCAGCCTCGAAGGATGATCCAGTGAACTCTGGAGGTCTCCTTCGAGGCTCGACCTGCAGTCGAGCACCTCAGGATGAGGTCGAGAACTGAACCGTTAACGAACCAGAATAGCTACTCGGCCGCTTGGGGCCGTGCGTCGCGCGCCGTCGTCTGGATCACCTCGAACCCCTCGAATTGCGGGTGCCCGAGATACATGGGCTTGGTGCCCGGCGCGCGGGCATGCGAGCGGCGGAACTGTTCGGAGGTCGTCCAGGCCTCGAAATCCGCCTTCGAGGACCAGATCGTGTGCGACGAGTAGAGGATGTGATCCTCCCGCTCGGGGCCGCGCAGCAGGTGGAACTCGACGAAGCCCTTCATCTCGCCGAGCGAGCTGTCGCGGTCCCTCCACACGGTCTCGAACTCGTCGGTCGCGTCCTTGATCACCTGAAAGCGATTCATGGCGATGAACATGGGAAATCCTCTCGAAACGGCTGTCTCGGACACGCCTATACAGCAAGCGACGCGACAGCTGGGGTCAGCCCTGGTAGAGGCGTGATCACGTTCTCGCAGCGGAGCCGATCGTGCGCCGGTCCATTCTCCTCGTCACCTTGCTCGGGCCTCTCGGCTTGTCGGCCTGCATCGGCGAACTCGACCAGCGCGCGGTCGTGGCGGGCGACCTGCCCCCGATCGCGAAGGAGTACCGCGGGTCGATCCTCGCCTGGGCGAAGTCGTACTACCCCGCCCCGCGCCGCGTCCGGGCCGCGCGTATCAGCGATCCGGTGCTCACGCGTGACTCGACGGGCCGCCTCGTCTGGCTCGTCTGCATCGAGGCGACGACACCCGCGACGGGGCCGGAGCGACAGGCCTTCGGCTTCGCGCCGAACTACGTTTCCGCGCCGCTCGCGCGCCGCGACGCGAGCCTGACCCGCGACGATTGCGACCGCCCGCTCGCCTGGCGCGCCTTCCCGCAGCTCGAACGGCCATAGAGCGCACACCGACGATTGTGGAAACAATGTGCCGTCGCGACGAACTCCGCTGCGGCATCGTCGATCACCGATTTCGGGGCCGTGTTAGCCTCCCGTCAACCCTGCTCGTCGCTAATCGCCCGATGCGATGCGTGCGGAGTGATGACATGGTGCGAAACCTCGATTGGACGGCGCCCGCGAAACTCTTCTTCTGGCCGGCGGAGAACGGCTCCGAGGAGGAGGCGATCTACGACACCCTGCGCGACGCGGTCCGGGCCGCCCGCGAGGGCGATGGCGGATCGGCTTGGATCATCACGGAGAGCGGGTCCATCCTCAACCCGCGCATGATCGCCGTGCTCGTCGAGGAGCAGGCCGAGGAGCGTCGCCGGCGCCGGCCGACCTTCAACCCGTTCGCCTGGGCGAGGGCCGCCTGATCGTCGCTCAGCCGATCACGGGCCGGCTTGAAGGAAGCCGATCGGCGCGTCGGCGGCATCGTCGAAGATCGCGGCCGTGAGCGGGCCGCCATAGACGGCGCCCGTGTCGACATCGACCCGGTGCGGCCGGATGTCGGGGCGGCCGTCACGTGTCGGCGTGTGACCGTGGACCACAAGCTTCCCGAAATCGTGGTCCCGCGCCAGGAACGCGTCGCGGATCCAGAGCCGGTCCTGGTCGCTCTGGTCGAGCCGGTCGCGGGCGGGGTCGAGCCCCGCATGCACGTAGCAGCGCCGGCCGTCCTCGAAGGTCGTCATCCGGGCGGCGAGCCAGTCCAGCATGTCGGACGGGACCTCCTCGATCCGGCGCACCCCGAAGGAGCGCAGCGTCGCGTCGCCGCCGTTGCGCCGCCAGAGCGCGTCCCACTCCTCGCTGCCGGCCGCGGCGCGCAGCATCATGTCCTCGTGGTTGCCCTTGAGGCACACGACGTGGAGGGTCTCGCGGCGCTGGAGCATCCGCACGCGGTGGAGCACGGCCGAACTGGCCGGCCCCCGGTCGACGTAGTCGCCCAGGAACACCAGCCGGCGCGGGCGCTGGGCCGCGTGCGCGTCGATCTGGCCCAGTAGCGCGTCGAGGAGGTCGGCGCGGCCGTGGATGTCTCCGACCGCGTAGGTCAGCATGGCCGCTTCACATTATGTGGACGGCGTGCGGCGCGAAGAGCCCGATCGCCAGCATCACGACCCCGCCGATGCCCAGCGCCGCGCCCGCGTAGGCCAGCGCCGCGATGCCGGTGATGACCATCGCGGAGGCGAGCACGATGCCGATCTGGAAGGCCGCGGACCCCAGCTCGTAATGGTGGTAGCGCGCGAGCGAGGTGTCGCGGCGCGCCTCCGCGGCCTTGGCGGGCCGCGAGCTCCTTGCGCCCCTCGCCGGTCTCAGGCTCGCTGTCCCAGCGCGCCGCCGTCTTCGCCCAGTCGTCGAGGCGCATGCGGTAGGCGTCCGGTGGGGCTGTGTCGGGCACCGACACGCGCGCGAGTTCGGCCGCCTCGCCGGCCGTCCGCACGACCGTCATGCGGATCGTCTTCGCCTGGAAGAAGGCCCAGAGGTTCGAGGCCTCGACGTTGTCGCTGAGCGCGTTCGTCTGCGAACTCTTCGCCAGCGTCTCCCCGAAGGCCAGGAACAACGCCAAGATGGAGATCAGGAGCGCGACCCCCTTGGTCGAGCCCTCCAAGCCGTGTTCACCATGACCGCCCGACATGCTGCACCTCCGTGTTGAGCCGTCTTGCGGATACGGCCTTTAGGCCGGCGAGGGAACGCGGTTTCGACGCGGCGCAACGAGGGACGCGAGTTGCGCCACGGCCTCGCGGGCCGCCCGCTCGCCCTCCTCCCAGGCGCCGCCCGCGGTGCCCCAGAGAGACCGCGAATTCGCCTCCCCGGCGAACCAGATCCGCCCCTCGATGCCGGTCGAGATCGTCTCGCGGTCGGCGACACGGCCCGGCGCGACCACCACCCAGGAGCAGAGCGACCACGGGTCGGACAGCCAGTCCGTGACCGCGAGGACCCGCGCGCGCCGGGCCGAGCGGCCGAACGCCTCCCGCA
>CAHJXE010000285.1 GCA_903644085.1 Hyphomicrobiales bacterium | reverse complement strand
CGCCCTTCGGCCGGACCGTGCCCGGCTGGCCGCCATTGCCGAGCCGCGTCGCGACGCAGCGCGCGAGCGGCGTCGGGTCGGGCTCGTCCGCCGCCCAGTGCATCCGGTAGGCGAACTCGAAGCTCTGCCCGGCGCGCGCCGGCGCCTCCGGCACCCACATGGCCACGATGTTGTCGTGGATCTCGTCGTCGGTCGTGTTCTCGACGAGCTGCACGGCGCCGCGGCCCCAGTCGCCCTTGGGCTCGATCCAGAGCGACGGACGGCGATCGTAATAGACGCCGTCCTGGTAGTGGTCGAAGTTGCGGTCGCGCTGGAGGAGGCCGAAGCCGCGCGGGCTCGCATCCGCGAAGGCGGAGACCTGCGTGTGCGGCGGGTTGTTCAGCGGGCGCCAGATCCGCTCGCCCCCGCCCGTCCAGAGCGCGAGCCCGTCCGAATCGTGCACCTCCGGCCGCCAGTCGACGGCGGTCGGCTTGATCGTCTCCGAGTACCAGAACATGGAGGTGAGCGGCGCGATGCCGAGCCGCGCGACGTCGCGCCGGAGATGGATCGTCGTGTCGATGTCCATCACGACACCGGTCTCGCGGCGCATCGTGAAGCGGTAGGCCCCGACGACGCCCGGCCCGTCGAGGAGCGCGTAGAGCGTGACGGCATCGCCGCCCGCGTCCGGCCGGTCGAACCAGATATGCGTGAAGTCCGGGAACTCCTCCGCCCGCCCGTACACGACCGTGTCGAGCGCGAGGCCGCGGGCCGAGAGGCCGTACTGGTAGAGGCCGCCGATGGCGCGGAAATACGACGCGCCGAGGAACGCCACCCAGTCGTTGCGCCGCCAGTCGAGCCGCCCGTCGCGCGCCTCCTGGAAGCGGAACCCCGCCCAGCCGACATTCGCCGGCAGCTCGTGCGCCGGGCTGTCGGCCGGCATGTCGAAATCCGCCGCGTCGTAGGCGATCTCGCGCGCCGCACCGTTCTCGACGACGTGCATCCGCACGGGTTTCTGGAAGTAGCGTCCGAGGTGGAAGAAGGTCACCGGGTAGCGGCCCGGCCCCTCGGCCCAGAGCGCGCGGTCGGTCTTGAAGCGGATCTTGCCGTGCGCGTCGTAGTCGATCCGTTGCAGAACGTCCGGCAGCGGCGTCGGCGGTGCCGCGTAGGTCTGCGCCGCCATCTCCCGCACCCGCGCCTTGAGGGCATCGAACGAGAACGGCTCGGCCGGCCCGTAGGTCAGGCTGTCGGCCGCGAGCGCGGCGCCCGCGAAGCCCGAAGCCGCGAGCCCCGCGGTGCCGGCCGCCGCGGCCAGGAAGATGCGTCTGTCGAGCATGGATGCGCGTTCGCGAGGAGCCGGCGTGCCGACGGTCGGCGCGGTGTAGCTCCCGTGATGCTTGGCGTCGATGCTCCTCGTCGGTGAGCCGTCGTGTCGCCTTCCACCCCGACACAGCCCGGCGTAAGACCGGGTCATGCGCCCGCGCCGGCCCTTCCCACGTCTGATCGTCGCGGCGCTCGCGCTCTACGCGCTGTTGCTCCAGCCGTTCGTCGTGGCCGCGACACCCGTCGTCGCGTCGGCCGGCGTGACCTGCCACGCGGCGTCGGACGATCCCGGCGTCCCGGCCGACCCCCATCACCCGTGCTGCGCGGCGGCCTGCGCGGTCTCCGCCCTGCCATCCGCGATCCCGATATCCGGGGCCGTCTCATGGCCCAGGCGGGACGCGCCTCGGCTCGCCTGGGGTGTCGAGGGCGCGCCGCACGCGACCGGCCCGCCGACTCATGCCGCGAGCGCCCGAGGTCCACCCGTCGTCTGAGCGATCCGAAGCCCGTTCGATCCCTCAGACCTAGGACCTCATCCATGAAGACCTCGTTTCGCGGCGCGCTCGGCGCGGCCGCTCTTCTCGCGTGTTCCACGTCAGCCTTCGCGCACGCCGTCATGGCGGTGCGCGAGGCGTCCCCCGGCGCGTCGTATCGCGGCGTCGTGCAGGTCATGCACGGCTGCGAGGGCTCGCCGACCGTCGCGGTCCGGGTGACGATCCCGGACGGCGTCGCGGGCGCGCGCCCCATGCCGAAGCCCGGCTGGACGCTCTCCACCGTGAAGGGGCCCTATGCGCGGCCCTACTCGAACGGCCATTCCGAGACCGCCGAAGGCGTGAAGGAGATCACCTGGACGGGGGGCAGCATCCCGGACGACGCGTTCGACGAGTTCACCTTCCAGGCCCAGATCGCGGACAGCTTCGAGCCGGGCGCGGTCATCCGCTTCCCCATCGTGCAGACCTGCGCGGCGGGCGAGTCGCGCTGGACCGAGATCCCGGCGGCCGGCCAGGACGCGCACGCCCTGCGCTACCCGGCGCCCGGCGTGACCGTCGTGGCGGCGGTCGCGACGTCCGGGTCGGACACGATCAAGGTCGGCGCGCTCACGATCGCGCAGCCCTGGATGCGCGCGACGCCGACGGGTGCGGCGGTCGCGGGCGGCTACGTGCGCATCACGAATACCGGCACGACGCCGGACCGGCTCGTGGCGGCCTCGATCCCGCTCGCGGGGCGCGGCGAGGTGCACGAGATGGCGAACGTGAACGGCGTCATGACGATGAACGAGGTCGCGGGCGGCCTCGCGATCCCGGCCGGCGGCACGGTCGAGCTGAAGCCCGGCGGCTATCACCTCATGTTCATGGACCTGACGTCGGGCCCGAAGGCCGGCGAGACCGTGCGTGGCACGCTGACCTTCGAGAAGGCGGGCAAGGTGGACGTCGCGTTCCGCGTGAGCCCGGTCGGTGCGCCTGGACCGTCCGGCGGCGCGATGTCGGAGCACCAGCACCACTGACGATCGCGTGACGACCGCGTCCGCTTGACGTCATTTCATGACGTGCGCCTCGGCGCGGCTTGTCGCGCCGAGGTCTGCGATGTTTAAGATCGACCTCAAGGTCGCCGTACCGCCGCGCGACCGGAGGACGAACGCGGTTGTTGTTTTCCGTACATGAGAGGGAGGGGGCGCTCGACATGTGGGTCGTCCCGGACAACCCGAGCGCGGTACCGGCCATCATCGTGTCCACGGGCGGCGGTCGCACGCGCAGGCGGGAGGAGACGAACTGGTTCAGGCCGGACCTGCGGGACCTGCGGATGCATTCCACCGGGAATTGCGGGTTCCTGATGACGCCCGAGAACCTGCCCGAGATGGCGGGCGAGGAACCGTTCGAGATCTACGAGGCCGAGTCGAACGTGCTCATCTACAGACGGTCGCCGAAGAACTGCCTGAGCGCGCGCGTCCTCTTCATGCACGGGCACATGATGGAGCGATGCAACCTCGTCCAACGTCTGTCGAACGACTTCCAGATGGTCTACTCGGATGTCGAGTTCATACCCGAGGAGGCGCTGGTCAACATCTTCTACGGGTTCTCGACGTCCTGTCTCGTCTCAGGCGCGCTGATGTTCTCGAACTATCGCGGCATGGTGGAACGACAGCAATTCGTCCGAACCGCACTCCTGATCGACCCCGTCTGGGAACTCGCGGCCTCGTTCTCGTTTCTGAGGACGATCGCCCACGCGAATCCCGGATCGGACCATTGGCGCAATCTCGGGCGTGACGGCCTCACCGCCCAGTTCAAGGACGTCGACCTGACCAATCCGGCCGAGATCAACCGCGCGGTCAAGCAGCTCGGCGAGCGCGATTACGCGATGCTGTGCAACCCGCTGGTGCGGCGCTTCTCCGCCAAGCTGATCGACGAGCCGATCCAGCCCTTGCACGTTCCGAAGGCGTTGGACGCCATCGCGGATTTCGAAGTCATCGGGTTCGACGACGAGTTCCCGCTCTTCCAGGAGCTCCTGTCGGACCATCTCGATCGCGACTGCTCGTTGATCGAGCACGAGCAGGACACGCCCGAATTTGCCGCGATCGTGGAGGCCGTGACGCGCTCTCGCGCGGCGACCGAGATGCTGATCCACGATTTCGCGTTCTACGAGAACGTCCGAACGGCCTACGAGAAGTACAAGGACGACGCGTCGTCGAGCGCGTGACGGCGCTCAGCCCCACTCGGCCTCGGCGGCATGACGCCAGAGCAGGGTCATCAGGTAGATGCCGATGACCGAGAAGGCCGCCATCAGCACGTAGCCGAACACCTCGCCGAGCTCGAACAGGCCTGCGAGCGCCCAGGCGGAGGCCAGCGCCACGCCGAACACCTCGGTGCCGATCAGGATCATGACGCTGACGACCGTGAGGTAGGAGCGCCGCTGCGGGTTCCGATGGGGGGTGGCGGCCAAGCCGGCTCTCCGTTGACGATGTCCTGCGATCTAGCCCAAACCACGCCATCATGCCAGACACGCCGACCTTCCCGAACGCCGCCGTCGCGGCCCCGCATTACCTCGCCTCCGCGACCGGACGGGGCATCCTGGCGGAGGGCGGCAACGCGCTCGAGGCGATGATCGCGATGGCGGCCACGATCGCGGTCGTCTACCCGCACATGAACTCGCTCGGCGGCGACGCATTCTGGATCGTGCGCGAGCCGGGCGGGCGGGTCCGGGCGATCGAGGCCTGCGGCCCGGCCGGGTCGCCCGCGACCGCGGAGCGCTACCGCCGCAAGGGCTA
>CAHJXE010000284.1 GCA_903644085.1 Hyphomicrobiales bacterium | reverse complement strand
CGGGCCTGCCCGGGCTCGCGCGGGCCCGCGACCTCGCGCTCCATCACGGGCCGCTCGGCGTGCCGGCGCACGGCGCCTTCACGATGCGCTCGGAATACGCGGTCTTGACCGGGTGTTCGCGGGCGGAACTCGGCTTCCGCTACCTCGACCCGTACCTCTCGACGCGCGACCGCGCTCCCCCGACGCTCGCGTCACGGCTCGCCGCGCGGGGCTTCACGACCGTCTTCCTGCACCCGTTCCGGGCCGGGTTCTTCGACCGGGTGCGGGTGGTGCCGCGCCTCGGCTTCGCGAGGAGCCTCTACGAGGCGGATTTCGCCGGGGCCGAGCGGTTCGGACCCTATGTCAGCGACGCCGCGCTGGTGGCGCGCGTGCTCGAGGAGACCGGCCGGACGGGCGGCCCGACGCTGGTTTTCGCGGTCACGATGGAGAACCACGGGCCCTGGTCGGCGGGCCGCCTCGCGCACGAGCCCGACCCGACCCGGCAGTACCGGCTGCATCTCGCCAACGCGGATCGCGCCATCACGACGCTGATCGACAGGCTATCGTCCCGCCCTGAGCGTACCCTGCTCTGCCTGTTCGGCGACCATCCGCCGATCCTGCCGGGCATCGTGGCGGCCGCGCAGCCGGAGACGGACTACGCCGTGCTGTTGCTCGGCGGCGGGGCTCCCCCGACGAGGTCCACCGCGGCCCGCCCGCTCGCCGCGCATGAACTCGGCCGATTGCTCGCGCGCCTCAGCGGCGCGAGCGACGCAGCGGCAGCCTGAACCGGCCGGGCGTCACCGGCTCGGGCGGGCTGAGCCCCTTCAGGAGAAAGTGTCCCGACACCAGCGACAGGTTCGGGTTGTAGTAGGGGTCGTGCCGCAGGCTCTCGCCCCAGCGCTCGATCATGGTACGGACCTCGCGGTTGAAGCGCTCGACCTTCTCGGGGAGCGTGTCGAGGCCGCGGCTCGCTGATTCGTGGTGGTAGAGGGTCGCGTAGGGCGTCCAGGCGATCTTGTGCCCGGCGCGGCCGAGCTTGATGCAGAGGTCGACGTCGTTGAACGCGACCGCGAGGTGCTCGGCGTCGAACCCGCCGACCTCCAGGAACGCGTCGCGGCGCACCACCATGCAGGCGGCGGTGACGGCCGAGACGTAATGCGGGATCGCGAGGCGCCCGAAATAGCCGGGGTCGCGCCGCTTCGCCATGAGCTGGCTGTGGCCCGCGACGCCGCCGATCCCGCCCGGCCCGCCGACGCCGAGGATGATGCCGCCGTGCTGGATATGCCCGTCCGGGTAGAGGAGCTTCGCGCCGACCGCCGCGACCCCGTCCGACGAGGCGAGCGCCACCATCTCGGTCAACCAGTCGGGATCGATCACCTCGATGTCGTTGTTCACGAAAGCCACGAACTCGGACGTCGCCTCGCGCACCGCCGCGTTGTTCAGCGCCGAGAAGTTGAACGTGCCGGGCGAGGGCCGGACCGTGACGCGCGGGTCGCGCCGCAGCTCGTCGAAGAGCTCGAGCGTCGCGGGCTCGCGGCTCTCGTTGTCGAGGATGACGAGGTCGAGGTTCGGGTAGTCGGTGTCATTCAGGATGCCGCGCGCGCAGATGCCGGTGAGCTCGGCCGCGTCGCGGGTCGGCACGATGACGGTGACGCGCGGGGCGGGCGAGGGCAGGCGGCGGCGCAGCCGGTTGAAGCCGAACTGGCCCTCCAGGACCTCCGCGTCGAGGCCGCGCCGTTCCACGTGGTCGACGAGGCATTGCCGGCGGGCCCGCTCCGCCTCCGCGAGGCGGCTGCCCGAGAAGGCCCCGGAGCGCTGGTAGTTGCGCCAATGGTAGAGCACGCGCGGGATGTGGCGGATGCGCGCCGCCCCCGTGTGGTCGAGCACGCGCAGGATCAGGTCGTGGTCCTGGCTGCCCTCGAAGCCGACCCGGAAGCCGCCGACCCGGCGCAGGATGTCGGTGCGCACGACGGTGAGGTGGTTGAGGTAGTTCTGGGCGAGGAACAGCTCCTCGTTCCAGTCCGACTTCATGTGCGGGTCGTAGCGCACCCCCCTCTCGTCGACCTTGTCCTCGTCCGAGTAGATGAGGTCCACGTCCGGGTGCGCGACGATCTCCCGCGCCACGTAGAAGAGCGCGTGTGCCGGGATCAGGTCGTCGTGGTCCATCAGCGCCGTGTACGGACCCGTGGCGAGTTCCAGGGCGCTGTTCGAGGCGGCCGAGATGTTGCCGTTCTGCGCCCGGTAGGCGACGCGGATGCGCCCGTCGGACGCGGCCGCGGCGTCGAGCACGCGGCGCACCCGCGGGTCGGGCGAGGCGTCGTCCGCGATGCAGAGCTCCCAGCGCTCGTAGATCTGCGCCTTGACGGACGCGATCGCGGCTTCCAGCTCGCGCGGCTCCGGGTTGTAGACCGGCATGGCGATCGAGATCAGCGGCGGGTCGGTCCAGGAGGCCGCGAGGTCGAGCATGAAGGCCCGCTCCTCGGGAGAGACCAGATCGTTCTCGCGCAGCCACGCCGCGTAGGTCTCGGCGGTCGGGCGGCGGAACAGCGCCTCGACGCGGTTCCTCGCGCGCAGCCGCTTCTTGACGATCCGCCAGCCGACCGAGGACGTGGTCTCCACGGGATCGATGCGCAGCGCCCGCCCGACGAGCGCCGAGCGCGACAGGGGGCGGATCGTCAGGCTCTCGATGCGGAACCGGCCGGGCGCGTCCAGCGGCTCGAGCCACAGCTCGGACAGGTCGCCGGGCAGGAGCCCGACCCAGCTTCCCTGACCCCGCGCCCGGCACCCGAAGAAGGACGGGAGGGCGGGATCCTGGCCCTCCCGCTCGACGTAGAGCGAGGTCCTGACCGTCTCGGCATCGGTCAGGAGCGCGACCTCGATCTCGACCCAGGTGCCGGCGAGGGCCGCGATATCCGCCTCGATCCGGAAGCGGGTCGGCCCGTCCGGCGAGAGCCAGGCGCCCTGGGCATCGGTGTCGAGCGGCCTCGCGGGCGTGAGGGCGGGACGGGTCGTGCGGGCGGGCGGACTCATGCGGGGCACATAGCGGGCCGCTCAGCCGAGCGAGACGTCGAAACGCAAGAGCGATAGGGCGGGGTGGTAGTAGGGGTCGTCGCGCATGACGGGCAGCCACGCCTGCGCGAAGGCGCGCGCCTCCCGGTCGGCCCGCGCCTGCTTCGCCCCGATGTCGCGACCCCGACTCGCGGATTCGTGATGGTAGAGCACGGCGTCGGGGACCTGGATGTTGCGCAGACCGTGCCGCCTCAATTTCAGGCACAGGTCGATGTCGTTGAAGGAGACCGGAAAACGCTCCTCGTCAAGGCCGCCGACCGCATCGTAGGCGGCTCGCGACACGAGCAGGCACGCCCCCGTCACGGCCGAGACCTCGTGCGGCACCGCCGGGCGACCCATCCGGTCGGGCGTGCCGGCCGGCCGGCCGCGATAGGGATGGCCCGCCTCGCCGCCGAGCCCGACCACCACGCCCGCGTGCTGGATGCGCCCGTCCGGGTAGAGGAGCTGGGCGCCGACCGCGCCCACCCCCGGACGCACCGCCTCGTCCACCATCGCGGCAAGCCAGCCGGGCGCGATCATCTCGATGTCGTTGTTGAGCAGCAGCATGAGCTCTCCGCCCGACGCCGCGACGCCCGCGTTGGTGAGCGCGGAGAAGTTGAACGGCCCCGGCCGCCGCAGCACCGTGACCCGCGGGTCGCCGGCGAGCGAGGCGTAGAGCGCGAGCGTCTCCGCGTCGGTCGTGCCGTTGTCCACGACCACGACGTCGAGCCGCGGGTAGTCGGTCCCGGTCAGGAGGCCCGCGATGCAGGCGCGGATGAGGGCGGGCGAGTCGCGGTTCGGCACGATGACCGAGACCTGCGGCGTCTCCGTCCGGACGGGGCGCGGGAGAGCGGGGAGCGGGTCGGGGACGGCGGCGCGGTGCAATAGAACGCGGCGCACGTGGCCGACTCGACAGCTCGCGGCGAGTTCGCCGTCCATGGCGAAATCGCCCACGCTAGCGGGCGAATTCGTCACCTGGAGCGCGAGTTCGCCGCGAACGAGATACGCGCCTCGGATGGAGTCCGAGCCCTCGTTCAACCGAGGGCTCCAGTCCGGCCGGAACGCGGGCACCCGCCCGCCCCGCCCGTCGGGACGGTCCTCGTCGCAGGTGATGATCGCGAGGCCGGGGTCGCGCGCCGCCGCCGCCGCCACGCAGGCGAGCGCGTGGGGCTCCAGCGTGTCGCCGGCCCGGAGGATTCCGACCCAGTCGCAGGCTGACGCTTCGGCGAGTGTCTCCGCCGAATCGCCGATCACCTGCCAGACGCGAGGCGGCACGCTCTGGGCTTCGAGTGAGCCGAGCGTGCGCCCGAACGCGGCCTCGTCGGCCGCACCCTCCACCACGATGCCGAAGCTCGGCGTCGCGCCGGGCCGGTGCGGCGACGGCAGGGCCGGGGCGGATCGTGCGACCCTCCAGGCTTCGTAATCCGCGAAGGCCGTCGAGCCCCATACCATCGTGAGGAAGTGGCGCGCCCTGACCCGCTTGCCGAGGAGCCGCAGCCGGATCGCGTCGAGCGCGACCAGCGGCCGGCGGCGAA
>CAHJXE010000283.1 GCA_903644085.1 Hyphomicrobiales bacterium | reverse complement strand
CAGGTCGTCCCGCGCGCTCGCGCCGACCGGGCCGTCCGCGGCGATCCGGTCCGTGCGGGATGGATCGCCGAGCGGGTAGTGGCAGCGGACGCGGCCGCCCTCCCAGGAGCGGAGCGCGGGCCGGTCGCGACGCGAATGGTCCGTCGCGTAGGTGCAGCGCGGCGAGAACAGGCATCCGTCCGGCCGGTCGAAAAGGCCTGGCACGACACCCGGGATCGTGGCGAGCCGCCCGTCGCCGGTGCTGCGTTCCGGCAGCGCCGCGAGGAGAGCCGCCGTGTAGGGATGCTGCGGCGCCTCGAAGAGACGGCCGGCGGGCTGCTCCTCCACCATCTGCCCGGCATACATCACGCAGACGCGCTCGGCCGTCTCGGCCACCACGCCCATGTTGTGGGTGATGAGGACGAGCGCCATGCCGCGCTCGCGGCGCAGCTCGCCCAAGAGGTCGAGGATCTGCGCCTGGATCGTCACGTCGAGCGCCGTCGTGGGCTCGTCCGCGATGAGGAGGCGCGGGTCGCACGCGATCGCCATCGCGATCATCGCGCGCTGGTTCATGCCGCCGGAGAGCTGGTGCGGGTAGGCCCTCAGCCGGCTCTCCGGCGCCGGGATGCCGACCTGCTCGAGGAGCTCGATCGCGCGATGCCGCGCGGCCTTGCCGGACAGGCCGAGATGCTGGCGCAGCGTCTCGCCGATCTGGAAGCCGACGGTGAAGCACGGGTTGAGGCTGGTGGTCGGCTCCTGGAAGATCATCGCCACGTCCTTGCCGACGAGGCGCCGCCGCTCGCGGCCGGACATGCGGCGCAGGTCGTGGCCCGCGAAGGCGAGGCGCTCCGCCTCGACCCGGCCGGGGAAGCCCACGAGCCCCATGACGGCCATCATGGTGACGCTCTTGCCGGAGCCGGACTCGCCCACGATGCCGACGAACTCACCCTCCTCGACCGTCAGGCTCACGTTGTCGACCGCGCGCATGACCCCGCTGTCGGACGGGAACGCGACCGATAGGTTCTGGATGTCGAGAAGCGGCACGTCGTCTACCGCTTCAGCTTCGGGTCGAGCGCGTCGCGCAGCCCGTCGCCCACGAGGTTGAACGCCAGGACCGTCATCAGGATCATCACGCCCGGCAGGGTCACGACCCACCAGGCGCGCAGCACGAACTCGCGCGCATCCGCCAGCATCGTGCCCCATTCGGGCGAGGGCGGCTGCGCGCCGAGGCCTAAAAAGCCGAGTGCCGCCGCGTCGAGGATCGCGGTCGAGACGCCGAGAGAGGCCTGCACGATGAGTGGCGCGGCACAGTTCGGCAGGATCTCCGACAGCATGAGCCGTATCCGGCCTGCGCCCGAGATGCGGGCCGCCGTCACGTAATCGCGCCCCTTCTCGGCGATCACGGCCGCCCGGGTGAGCCGCACGTAGTGCGGCAGGATCACGACCGCGACCGCGATCATCGCGTTGGAGAGGCCCGGACCCAGGATCGCCACGATCACGATGGCGAGGAGCAGGCTCGGCAGGGTCAGGAGGATGTCCATCGCGCGCATCGTCACGATGTCCGTGACGCCGCCCGCGTAACCCGCCACGAGCCCGAGCCCCACGCCCACGATCACCGCCACGATCACGACCGCGATGCCGATCGCGAGCGAGAGGCGCGCGCCGTAGATGAGGCGGGAGAGGATGTCTCGCCCGATCGCGTCGGTGCCGAGCGGGAAGGTCCAGGTGCCGCCGTCCTCCCAGGCGGGCGGGCGCAGGAAGGCGGCGTTGTTCGTGAGAATCGGCGAATGGGGCGTCACCACGTCGGCGAGCACCGCCAAGGCGACGATCGCCGCGATGAAGACCAGTCCCGCGACCGCGCCGCGGTTCTTGGCGAAGTCGCGCCACGGCGCACGCCAGGCATGGGGCGGAGCGGCCGTCGCGGCTGACGCGGAGGGCGCCTCCAGGACTTCGGCCGTCATCGCGTGTGCCGGATGCGGGGGTTCACGACCCCGTAGGTGAGGTCGACCGCGAGGTTCACCGCCATGACCACGATCCCGATGAGCAGGATGCCGCCCTGGAGCACCGGATAGTCGCGCCGGCCGATCGCCTCGATCAGCCATTTGCCGATGCCCGGCCAGGAGAAGATCGTCTCGGTCAGGATCGCGCCCGTGAACAGCACGCCGACCTGGAGGCCGATCACGGTGATGACCGGGATGAGCGCGTTGCGCAGCGCGTGCAGCCCGACGACGCGCAGCGGCGACATGCCCTTCGCGCGGGCCGTGCGGATGTAATCCTCGCCCAGCACTTCGAGCATGGCGGAGCGCGTCATGCGGGCGATGACCGCGAGCGGCACGGTCCCGAGCACGACCGCCGGCAGGACGAGGTGGAGGAGCGCCGACGCGAAAGCGCCGCGCTCGTCCGAGAGCAGCGTGTCGATCAAGAGGAAGCCCGTCACCGGCTCGACGTAATACTGGACCGCGATGCGGCCCGAGACCGGCGTGATGCCGAGCTTGACCGAGAACAGCAGGATGAGGAGCAGCCCCCACCAGAAGATCGGCATCGAGTAGCCCGCGAGCGAGACGCCCATGACGCCCTGGTCGAGGATCGTGTTGCGCCGGACCGCCGCCACGATTCCGGCCGGCAGGCCGATGGCGAGCGCGAACAGGATGGCCGCGAGCGCGAGCTCGACAGTCGCCGGGAACAGGGTCGCGAACTCGGTCGCGACGCCCTCGCTCGTCGAGATCGAGCGCCCGAGATCGCCGTGCAGCAGACGCCCCATATAGACGCCGTACTGGACGAGGAGCGGCCGGTCGAAGCCGTATTCGTGGCGCAGCAACTCATGGCGGGCGGGATCGATCCCTCGCTCCCCCGCCATGGTCTCGATCGGGTCGCCCGGCACGAGCCGGATGAGGAAGAACGCCATGAGCGTGATGCCGACGAGGGTCGGAATCACGAGACCCAGCCGGATGAGGACGAAACGCAGCATCACCCGGAACGCTACGCGCAGCCTGGGCTTGCCGCAACGGTGTTCGGCCCTCGTGAGGACGGCGACCATCTGGTAGGGTCTTCGGGATGACGAGCGCGCACCACCACCCGCCGGCGAGACCCTGGGTGCGCGCGCTGCGCATCCTGATCAAGGCCGGCCTACCCATCGCCGGCGTCCTGGTGCTCGGGCATGCCTGCGTGATCGCGATCGGCGGAAACATCCAGCACGGCGAGTTCGCGCTCGGTTTCGTGCTGATCCTCCTCAGCTTCGCGGCGACGCTGGTGCCGAAACGCTGATCCGACCGAGTCGGACAAGCCCCGTCCGCGCGAGAGACGAGGACGATCAGCGTCCCACGGCAGCGCGGGCCGAGCCCTGTCGCGCTTCGGCGATGTCGGGGCGTCCGGGCGACGCGGTCGCGACCTGCTCGGCCGCCTGCTCATAGCGTCGCCGCGCCTCGTCCGCGCGTCCGAGGGTCCCCGCGGCGCGGGCTGCGCCGAGTTCGCTGCGGAAGCGGTTCGGCGAGGTCGCGAGGCTCGCATCGAAGGCCGCGAGCGCCGCCTCCGGCCGGCCCGTCGCGAGCAGCAGCTCGCCTTCGAGCTCCCGCACCGGCACGAGCTTGTTCTCGAGAAGGATGTGCTTCTCCCGGGCGTCGTCCATTGCGGCCGCCTCGGCCATCAGCCGGATCCCACCCTCGACGTCGCCCGCCGCGTACCGGGTCCAGGCCTCCGCGGCCGCCGCATAGACATCCACGAGGCCGGCCCAATAGGCGCCCTCGCGCGCCATGACCGGAGCCCGCAACGCGCGCAGGGCGGCGAGTTCACCCCGGGCGGCGTCGGGTTTGCCGGTGCGTGCCGCGCCGAGCGCCCGCACGAAGCGTACGGTGACCGCGTTCAGCGCCGAGCCGCCGGAAAGCGGCATGCGGGCCGCCCCCGCCCAATCGCCGCGCTCGATGAGGTAGCGCGCCGAGGCGATCGTGCGCTCCTCCGAGGCCGTCGCCCGCGCGAGCGCGTCCGCCGCGGCTTGGTCCTCGCCGAGCTGGAGGTGCGCGTAGGTGATGAAGTCCATCCCGTGCGGATCGGCAGCGTCCATCCGAGCCATCGCATGGTGGTGACCGGGTTCGACCAGGGCCGCGGAGGCGCGGTTGGCGGCGATCGAGTCCCGCCACAATCCCAGCATCGAGTAGATGTGGGACGGCATGTGCTGCGCGTGCGGGGAGGCGGGCGCGATCCCCGCATAGGCGCGTGCCGCGGGAAGCGCCTTCGCGGCGAGCGGGGGATAATCGTAGGCGTGGATGAGGTAGTGCGGCGCGCCCGGGTGGCGCGGATTTTCGGCCCAGACCCGCTCCAGGATACGCCCGGCCTCCAGTTCGCGCGCATAGGTTTTGTCGGTGAGGTCGACGGCCTCGAGGATCGCGAGCGCGAACAGGCTCTGCACATCCGGGTCGCCCGGGTACTGTCCCGCCACATTCCGCATCGCGGCCTCGTAGGCCCCCGTGCGCGCCGCGTGGTCCTCGCCCGGGTCGCGATAATAGACGCCGAGCGCCCCGATCAGCGCGGCCTCGCGCGGGCTCGCCGGCCCGGCTTCGCGCGCCCGCGCCATGTAGGCTTGGCCGGCCTTCAGGGAGGCTAGGTCGG
>CAHJXE010000282.1 GCA_903644085.1 Hyphomicrobiales bacterium | reverse complement strand
TGGAATTGCGCGGCGTGTCGGGACAGCTCGGCGCGGGACCCGACGCCGCCTACAGGTTTCTGCGCGACACGGTCGAGTCGCTCGACGAGGATCGCCCGCTCAGCGATGATTTCATCGACGTGTCCGCACGGATCGAAATGCGGGACGCACCGTGGCCTGCCGTCTATCCCGGCTGACCGCTCGGTTCAGCCCTGCTAAGCCGAATAGGAGTTCGAGAGTTCGCAGGCAGATGCTCGAGATCAGTCCCAAGGTGGCGGCCTGCTCGAATCTCTCGGAGCGGAAGTCGACACTGCCTTGAGGCGCGAGCTGAACGCGAAGGTGGAGAACGATCGCGAGGAGCCCGAGGCGGTCGCGGCCGCATTTCTGAAGAAGGTCGGCCTGATCCACTGATCTCACACGACTTTCGGTCGCACCGGGCCTGCGCGGCCGAGGAACTCTCAACGCGTTTCTCAGGCATCCGAGAACACCGGCAGCCGTTACGTGCGAATGGCCGTCAGCGGACCGGCGACGCGGGACCGCCCCGGCGTCACCTCGCTCGGGCAGCCTCGACGAAACGGTTCGTCCAAAGGTCGTTCTCGGACGCTTTGGCGTCCATGTCCTTGCCGTAGGTCGCACCGACCTCCGCGGCGAAGACGAGCGCGTTCGCGACGTTCGCGGCATCGAGGCGCCCACCCCCCGCGACGCCGCTCACCATTCCCTTCACGGCAGCTTCCAGCGCGTCCGGGTTCGCCTTGGCAAAGAACTGCTTCTGGATCGCGGAGGCCGTGTCGCCGGGCTTCTCGGTCAGGGCGGTGCTCGCCGCCTGCATGGCCCTGACCGTCTTGGTGATCAGGCCGGCGGTCTTGGCCTCGATCGGCTTTCGCGCGACCAGGACGAGGTAGGGTTGGTCCGCGAGCAGGGGGAATTCGTCACCGAGCGAGACGAGGATGATGCCCGTCCCGGCCTTCTCGGCATTGTAGCCTTCCGGCGGCGAGAGGACGAAAGCGTCGATCCGCCCGACCTCGAGGGCCGCCTGCACGGCGACCGGACTGCCGACCTGCGCGACCTTGATGTCCGTCCTCGGGTCGAGGCCGCCTTTGGCCGCGAGCCATCGGGCGGCGTTCTCCTGCGTTCCGGCGAGGGAGGTCACTCCCACTGTCGCGCCTTTGAGAGCGGCGAGCCGCTTCGCGAGCGGATCGGTCGCGGCGACGCCCACCCGCTTGAGGAAGTCGGGCGAGACGACGAGCTGTGCCGTGACCTTCGACATCAGCGTATCGACCATCTCGAAGGGCTGACCCTTGGAGACGGCCCGCAGCACCGCGTCGGTACCCACCGCCGCGAGATCGATGTCGCCGGCATCGAGCGCGGCCAGGGCCGAGGCATCGCCCCCAGGCAGGGATGCGATCGTCGCGCTCAGCCCTTGCGGCTTGAAGGTGTCGAGCGCCCGCGCGGCCCAGATCGGCAGAAAGCTGAGCGTCGGGGCGCCGAGACCGATGCGCACGGTCTCCTGCGCACCGGCCACGTCCGGCACTAGCAGGAGCGCCGCGCCGAGGGCCAGAGCCCGCATCCTGTCACCGAACCTGGGCATGGCGAGTTGTCCTGTGCTGATGGCGTCCGGCATGGAAGGTCAGATCTCGCTCGGCCCGGCCCCGGAGAGCGAGCGCCAGCGCAGGAGCCGGCGCTCGAGCCGGCCCGCGAGGTGTCCCGCGCCCACCACGAAGGCGAGCAGGATCGCGATCCCGGCGAAGACGCCGGCCGGATCGTAAGTCGACGAAGCCTCGTGAATGAACAGCCCGAGCCCTTGCGTGGCCGAGGTGAACTCGCCGACGATCACCCCGATCACGCTGTAGGGGATCGCCAGCCGCATTCCCAGCATGACGAAGGGTGCGGCCGCCGGCAGGTAGACGTGACGCGTGAGCTGGCGCTGGTTCGCCCCCATCACGAGCGTCAGGTTGACGAGTTCCCGGTCGACGCCGCGCACCCCCGTGTAGACGTTGTAGAACACGAGGAAGAAAACCATGATCGAGGCGAGCGCCACCTTCGATCCCATCCCGATGCCGAACCAGATGATGAAGAGCGGGGCGAGCGCGATCTTGGGCACGCCGTAGAAGGCCATGACGTAGGGTTCGAAGATCCGCGCGAGCCGCGGCGAGCGCCCGAGCGCGTAACCCGCCACGATCCCGCCGGCGACGCCGATCGTATAGCCCAGGACGAGTTCCTGAACCGTCGTCCAGAGATGCGGGTAGATCTCGCCCGAGGCGAACAGCTCGTAGAGGCGGGCCACGACGGCAGTCGGCTTGCTGACGTAGATCTCCCGGACGAGACGACCCGAGGCCCATTCCCAGAACGCCAGGAGCGCCAAGCCCGGGATGAGCGGGAGCAGCCGCGCGGCGAGCCTAACGCGCAGTCGTGCCGCACGCCGCGGGACCGGCGCCACCGTGATTCCGCCCGCCGACGCGGTCGGGTCCGGGGCGGCGAGATCGGCCACGGCCGCAGCCCCGCGCGCTCTCAATGGACCCTGCTCCCGAGCGCGATCTGCGTGCGAAATCGCGACCACACCTCCTCGTAGGCCGCCTCGTAGCCGGGATTCCGGAACGGCTCGAAGACGTTGCGCGGACGCGGCAGGTCGATCGCGACGTCGGCGAGCATGCGGGAGGGACGCTGGCTCAGCACCACGACACGGTCGGCGAGGAGCACCGCCTCGGCGATGTCGTGGGTGATGAAGAGCACGCTGGCGCGGGCATCGATTGCGAGGGTTTGCAGGTCGCTCTGCATCACCATCCGGGTCTGCGCGTCGAGGGCGCCGAACGGCTCGTCCATCAGGATCACGTCCGGCCGATAGATCAGGGTCCTGGCGATCGAGCCGCGCTTCTGCATCCCGCCCGACAGCTGGTTCGGGAAGTGATGCTCGAAGCCGTCGAGGTCCACCGCGGCCAGCGCCTGCGCGACCCGGACACGGCGCTCGGCGGGCGCGACGCCGCGCAGGAGGAGCGGCAACTCGACGTTCTCGGCCAGCGTCTTCCAGGGGAACAGCTGGGCTTGTTGCGGCACGAAACCGACCTCGCGGTTGACCCCGGCCACGGGTCGGCCGCGATGGAGCACTTGGCCGCCCGTCGGAACGAGCAGGCCGGCCGCCATCTGGAGAAGAGTGCTCTTGCCGCAGCCACTGGGACCGATCACCGCGATGAACTCGCCCTCGCGGACCGCGAAGCTGACGCCGTCGAGCACGCATGTCGGCGGGGCGGAACCGGGTCCCGGAAACTCCTGGCGTATTTTCGTGAAGGCGAGAGCCGACGCGTCCATTGCCCGTTGCCCTCCAACCGACGCGTCAAGCTTCACGGACTATGTGTGTACATATCGCGCGGCGATACCGACAAGCCGCGATGATGGTCATGCCGTGTTCATGGAATAGGCAGTGAGGGTCCCGGGTTCTCCATGGCCGATAACGGTCGCAGGTGCGGGGGAACACGACGCGACGGTGTTGACAGGCTCGGCGGAGTTCGGCTCGACAGCGCGGCGCCGTACGGGCGATGGACCGTGGCGGAAGTTCTTCACGCAAGCTGCCGCTCAGGCTCGGCCGTCGTCATCCATACGCCATTCCGTCATCATCTCACCGGAAGCCAGCATTTCGCTGCGATCGACCGCGGCGAGGGTGACTCGCGGTAGCCGGTTCGTTGGTGCGAGGACGCTGAATGGTCCGTACCCTCCACGGGGGTGGAACTGGAGCCATCCGCTCGTGATCACGCGTCGAAGGGCTTGGAGCGGATCGAGGTCGGTCGTCTTTCCGTCCGCCCTTTCGACAACGTGGAGCGAGATGGGATCGAGTCGAGCCATGGGACAGGTCGGCACAGCCTCAGCTCGCTCGTTCGAGGCGTCCCCTTCGTACACGTCCCGATCAGACATGTCGTCAAGACCGCGCATGGATCGCAAGGAGTCCAGAACGCGTTCAACGGGCATGTCTGAAACGCAACGGCAAATGTGGAAGGGGCAATAACGGCATCTCACTTGGGCGGCATCTTCGGCGCGTTTGTCGGAATCTACCTTGTCAGTCGGCTATTCCTCCGGGTGCTCAAACGGCTCGGAGACACGCTCACCCGGATCGTGTCCGCTCACGCGATTACGCTCACGCTGGCGCTGGCGCTCGTCTTGTGGACGTCCTCTCCCGCGAGCGAAGTGGCTGGGAACGAGTGGACCTGGTCGACCTACGTCATGGTGAGCACGGTCTTGCTGGCCCTGGATCTGCTCGCCTTGCGGGGACGACGGGCGGTCCCGACATCGCAGGCCGAAGCGCGCGACGGTCGCTGATCTCCGACGGGGTGAGCCGGACGACACGCGAAGTAAGGCGCTTGCGCGGGCGACGCTCGACCACGGAACTCTCCCGATCGCCCCTGGACATGAGCAGCGTTGGAGTCACCACGCCAAACGTGTGGTTCTCAGGGGACGGGAGAGCCGAAGCCGCTTCCTCGTCGTATCGACGGGAGCCGGCCTGATCGCGGTGGCGGCCGTCTTCGTCATCGCGACCTGCGTCGCGAGTTTGGCTCCGGACGCGCCGGCATCCGTCAAGCGCGCGGCGCTGACGCTGTCCCTCCCGCAAGCTCCGGCGATCAT
>CAHJXE010000281.1 GCA_903644085.1 Hyphomicrobiales bacterium | reverse complement strand
TTCGCCGCGACGTCGACGGTGCCCTGGGCGAGCGCCAGGACGGCGTTCTCGTGGCTTCCGGCGAAGACCGACTTGCCGAAATAGCTGTCCACGTCCTTGCCTGCGCGATGAAGGAAGAAGCGCGGCGCCTGGTTGCCGGATGTCGAGTTCGGATCGACCAGCGCGATCGTCTTGCCCTTGAGGTCGTCGAGCGACTTGTAGGGCCCGTTCTTCAGAACGTAGAGAACCGAGTAGTAGCCGTTGACGCCCGTCTCGTGGCGCTGGTTGACGAGCGGGTCTGTCTTCACGCCCGTGATGATGGCGCGCGAGAACGACGCGGGGCCGTAGAACGCGATCTGGATGTTGCCGGCGCGCTGCCCCTCGATCACGGCCGCGTAATCGTTCGCGACGCGCAGCTTGACCGGTACGCCGAGCTGCTTCGTCAGGTAATCCGTCATCGGCGTGTAGCGGTCGACCGTGCCCGACGCGTTCTCGGCCGGGATGACCCCGAAGGTCAGCTCCGGGTATTTGGCGCGCCAATCCTGCGCGAGGGCCGGTAGGCCCGTGAGCGCGATGGTCGCGAGCGCGGCGCCCGCGCTGACAAGATGTCGTCGGTTCATCATGGTTCTCTCCTGGGGTGAGTTCGGTCGGCGGTCAGGCCGGGACGGCGGCTTCGAGTCCGGGCAGGGTGCGTGATCGGCCGGCTGCGCGCGGCTGGGCCATCACCTCGCCGGCTTCGAGCCCGTAGAGCTCGCGCGCGACCTCGTCCGTGAGCCTGGCCGGCGCACCGTCGAAGACGACGCGACCCGCCGCCATGCCGATCAGCCGGTCGCAATACGTGCGCGCGACATCGAGCGAGTGCAGGTTGCACAGGACCGTGATCCCGTAATGCTTGTTGATGCGCAGCAGCGCGTCCATAACGACGCGCGTGTTGCGGGGGTCGAGCGACGCGATCGGCTCGTCCGCCAGGATGATGTCGGGCTCCTGCACCAGGGCGCGCGCGATGGCGACGCGCTGTTGCTGGCCGCCGGACAGGTTCTCCGCCCGCTCGGCCGCGAGTTCCGCGATGTCGAACTGCTCCAGCGCCGAGAGCGCGATGGCGCGGTCGATCTCGCTCCACATCCGCATGAGCGAGCGCGCCATCGAGACGTGATTCAGCCGGCCGGTCAGCACGTTCGTCATCACGTCGAGCCGGCCGACGAGGTTGAACTGCTGGAAGATCATGGCGCAGCGCGCGCGCCACGCCCGCAGCGCCGCGCCCTTGAGTGCGCTCACCTCGACGCCCTCGTGGAGAATGCGTCCCTCGCTCGGGTCGACGAGCCGGTTCATCATGCGCAGCAGCGTCGACTTGCCGGCGCCGGACCGGCCGATCACGCCGACGAAGCTGCCGGGCGGGACGGACAGGCTGACGTCGGTGACGGCCGCGTTGGCGCCGAAGCGGCGCGAGACGCCTTCGAGAACGAGCATGCGGTGAACTCCTGGGGTCAGGAGCTAGCCCGCTTGTGCAACGCTCTCGTGACACGCCGCGTGTCACGTCTCCGTCAAGAACGGCTGCGAACAGAGTGGCGTCGAAGGAGGCACGAATGTCGCGACGGCTCGGGCTCGAACCCGTGATCCATGAGGGCGCCGAGGTCAGGGCGAGCACGCTCGGCCGCTTCGTCGAGATCGGGGCGCGCACCAAGGTCGTGGAGACGGCGATCGGCGACTACTCCTACATGGCGAACGACGGCGACGTGATCTCGTCGACGGTCGGCAAGTTCTGCTCGATCGCCGCGCATGTGCGCATCAATCCCGGCAACCACCCGATGGACCGGGCGAGCCAGAGCCACTTCACCTATCGGGCGAGCCTCTACTTCTCGGGCGAGGCGGACGAGGCGGCGTTCTTCGACTGGCGTCGCGTGCACGCGGTCACGATCGGCCACGACGTCTGGATCGGGCACGGGGCGGTGATCCTCGCGGGGCGCAACGTGGGGACGGGCGCGGTGGTGGCCGCGGGCGCGATCGTCACCAAGGACGTCGCGCCCTATTCAATCGTCGCGGGCAATCCCGCCCGCACGGTCCGGTCGCGGTTCCCGGCCGAGATCGCGGACGCGCTCGGGCGTCTCGCCTGGTGGGACTGGAGCCACGAGCGCCTGCACGAGGCCCTACCGGACTTCAGGGCACTCCCGGTCGAGGCGTTCCTGGCGAGGTATGCCTGACCCTCAGCCGATGAGTGGGTACCGCGCCAGGACCCGGAACCGGCCGGCGCGGTCCTCTTGCCGGAACACCGCGATCGCGTCGAGCCGGGTCTCGGGCGTGAGTGCGCGATAACGCCGGTCGAGAGCGGCGCGGAGCGGCTCGCGCGACGGGTCGGGCAGCGGACCCGACAACGTCATGTGGAAGCGGAACTCCTCGAACACGTAGGGGTAGCCCCATCGACCGAGGTAGTCCGTCTGCCGCGCGGACATCTCCGTCCGGAGCCGGCGCTCGCGATCCGCGGGCGAGAGGGCCGCGCGGAATGGGTCGAAGCTGCGGGTGCAGGCCGCCGCGAGGTCGTCGAGCTGCGGAGCCGCCTCGGACGGCACGAGCGCCACGAAGGCACCCAGGACCGCGACGTGGAGGCGCGGCATCGCGACGGCGGGGCGTCCCGCCGCGAAGACGGCGGCTCCGGCCAGGAGGTCGTCCTCCCGGGTCCCTTCGCGTAATGCGAAAGGCGGCTTCAGCGTAGCATGGAAGCCGTAGCGGCGTGGCTCCTGCGTCAGCGCGCGCCAGTCGATGTCACCGACCGGCAGATCCGGCAGGTCCGGCAGCTCGAGGCCGCTCACCGCGTCATATCCGATGACGGACGAGCCGAACATCCACAACTCGGCGCCGGGCGGCGGCGCGTAGTAGATCGCGTATCTCAAAGCTTACGCCACCTCGGTATCAGGCACGGCGGGCTTCGGCGCGATGGCGCGCCGAAGTTCCGCCAGCCGCTCGGCGGCCGCCGTCGCGGCGTCGCGCTCGATCTCCCGGTAGCAGGCGACGAGCCTCGCGCCGAACGGCGTCAGGGTCGCGCCGCCGCCGCTGCGGCCTCCTGGCTGGGCCGCCAGGACCGGCTCGACGAAGGAGCGGTTGAGCTCGTCCGCCAGCAGCCACGCCCGCCGGTACGACATGGCGAGCGCGCGGCCCGCCGCCGAGATCGATCCGTGCTCGCCGATGGCCTCGAGGAGCCGCACCTTGCCGGGTCCCAGCCGAACGTCCGGCGCCAGATCGATGCGGATGCTCATCGTCGCCACCTGGGCGTCGTTCGCGTTCACCGGATCCCGACCAGCTTGTGGGTCTGGACGTTCAGCCGCCAGCGCGGGTGGGCGAGGCAATAGGCGACGGCCTCAGCGGTGTTCGCCCGGGCATCGGGTCCGTCCATCGGGGAGAGCAGGAAGTGGTCGAAGGCGAGACCCTCCAGGCTCTCGGGCGCGAGACCCGGCTGCGGGTAGACGAGCTTGAGTTCGTCGCCGTGCGTCACCGCGAGAGGCGCGCCCGCCTTCGGGCTCACGCAGACCCAGTCCACGCCGGACGGGACCGCGATGGTGCCGTTCGTCTCGACCGCGATCTCGACATCCCGCTCGCGCAGGGCCGCGAGCAAGTCCGCATCCACCTGGAGCAGCGGCTCGCCCCCGGTCAGCACCACGAACGGCCGAGCCTCGGCACCATCGTCTCGAGATTGGCCGCCCCAGGCTCGCAGGATCGCGTCCGCCAAATCGTGCGACGTCGCGAACCGTCCGCCCGTCGGATCGAACCCGACGAAATCGGTGTCGCAGAAGCGGCATACGGCCCCGATCCGGTCGTCCTCGCGCCCCGACCAGAGATTGCAGCCGGCGAACCGGCAGAACACCGCCGCCCGGCCCGTGTTCCGGCCCTCGCCCTGCAACGTGTAGAAGATCTCCTTCACGGCGTAGGACACGTGGTGGCTCGGGCTCCATCCCGGGGCGAGCGGTTCGCCCCGGCGTTCAATGCGACGAGACATATATAGCGATGCCCGCGCGGGTGTCGCGTGCGGGGAG
Source organism: Hyphomicrobiales bacterium (assembly GCA_903644085.1). Lineage (GTDB taxonomy): Bacteria > Pseudomonadota > Alphaproteobacteria > Rhizobiales > Beijerinckiaceae > Enterovirga. The sequence continues at coordinate 623 of CAHJXE010000281.1, read as the reverse complement.
CGCCCACGCGATGCGGTACTTCCGGCGAACTCCGCTAAGGGTCCGGCCGGGAGGCTCGCGATGGCGGTCAAGACGACGTTCGTGGTTCAGGTGTTCGAGAGGAAGCGCGGGCGGCTCGTGCCCGGCGCGAAGGAGGTGGCGCCCTCCCAGAACGGCGCGCTGAAGAAGGCGGAGGCGCTGGCGAAACGCATGCCGGGCGCGGCCGCGCTCAAGATCCTGGCGGATGACGAGACGGGGGAGCTGTCGGGCATCGAGATCCTGGACCGGTTTGGGGAGATTCCGGACGATTTCGCGGACCGGCTCGCAGAAGGGTGAGAGGCCGGCCGGCGATATGCTCACACCGGCCAAGACGACCATCTCTCTCGACCGCCGACCGGAGAATGGTCTGCTCCCGTGCGATCGAGCCGGAGACGATCGGTCTTAATCCCGCCCGCGGCCTTGAAGGATCCAGAAAACCCGATCAACTGCAGTACGTTGGACATGGCTGGAGTTGCACGGTTGCGCAGCAGATCGATAATCTTCGGGTTCTGGTTCCTGATCCTCGGACTGGTCGCGGCGCGCGTTGCGTATGACGACCAGATCGTCGCGGCGGCCTCGCAGGGTGGCACCGCCATCGCGCCGTC
>CAHJXE010000280.1 GCA_903644085.1 Hyphomicrobiales bacterium | reverse complement strand
CTGCCAGACGATTCCTTCGCCGTAGTCGAATGCGAACGGGAACGGCAGCATGACAGCCGCTGCCTTCAGCAGGCCGGCGAACTGGGCGAGGAGCAGATATCCGGCGACGCAGAGGCCGCCGATCACCAAGAGGCGGTACGGCGAGGCCCGCACCGCCGATGCGATCGTGCTCATCGGGATTTGTGAAGTGGGCGGGCGCCGACCAGCATCTGCTTGCCGAGCGGCTTGAACGGCGAGCGAAGATAGGCGCCGATCAGCGCGCGACGGACCGGCAGGCGCGATTTGACGGAGAGCGGCAGGAAGCGCGGCCGAACCTCGTCCACCTCCCAACCGTGAGCTCGCAGCATGTCGGGCAGGCTCACGTGGGAGTAGACGGCCACATGCGTGTAGTCGTCGAAGTACTCCCGGTATGCGTATCGGTAGTTCGGCTGGAGTAGCGTGAGACGACCGCTCGGCTTCAGCACGCGCCGGATTTCGGACAGGGTCGCCACGCACACGTCCGGCGGGAGGTGCTCAAACAGGTTCGACGCGAAGGCGAAGTCCACGCTGCCCGAGGCCAAGGCGCTCAGATCGGTGACGGGCGCGACGAGCGCCTCGACGCCCGGCGCGACGTGCTCGGCGAGTCCGGGCCAGAGGTCGACGGCGATCCGCCGACGGGCGGTGACGCTGTTGATGAAGTTGGCGTAGCCGGCTCCGAGATCGAGGACGCAATCGTCGGGGGCGATCCGATGCTTGAAGTGGAAGTCCCAGAGGGCGTTCCACAGCACGTCGCGGCGCGGGTCGTAGGCGAGCCGCGAACCGTGGTAGTCGCCGACCGTGTCCGAGGACGCCGCCTCGGGGGACGCTGCCGGGCCGCCTTCGGAGACCATGGACGCGGCGACCGTCATGCCACGCGTCGCCAGTCGGACAAGAGCCCAAAGATCATGCGGGAGCCGACCGCGAGCCCGCGCCAATTGTTGACGTTTCCGCCCTTGCTGGCGCCGACGCGCGGGTGGAACGTGATCGGGCATTCGAGGAGCACGAGCCCGCTCGCGAGCGCGACATCCAGAAAATGCGCGTTGAATTCGAGGTTCACGGCCGGGTTGAGCTTGTCCAGCAGCCCGACGAGTTCCCGGCGCCGGCAGAGCTTGTAAGTCGTGCCGACGTCGGTGATCGTGCCCCGCCCGAGATGCTTCGCCTCGAGGAGCTTCCCGACGAAGAGGTTGCCGTAGAAGATGAATGTGCTGAGCTGCGTCAGGTACTGGCGAAGCGGCTCGACCGTGCGGGTGCCGTTCACGATGTCGGCATGCGGCGCGTAGGCGAGAAGCTTCTCGATGTCGTAGGCCCGGAAGGTGTCGTCGCCTTCGCACAGGACGACGAAATCGGTGTCGTCGTACTTGACCGCCTCCGTCAGGCAGCGGAACACGCAGCGGCCATAGCCGGGCGCGAGTTCGTCCAGCGCGATCGCTCCCGCCTTCTCGGCGACCGCGATCGTTCGGTCGGTGCTGTTGTTGCTGACCACGATGACCCGTTCGACCAGCGGATGATGGAGAAAGTCCTCCACCGCGCCGCCGATGCTCGTCTCGTCGTTGTAGGCCGTCAGCGCGACCGTGACCCGGCGCTTGCGAACGGGCTCGAACCGCACCGGGACGTTCGGCTTCTTGAGCTGCAGCAGGTAGAGCAGGTCGAATAGGGCGAGCGCCACGCCACCCAGGATCGGGATGCCGCTGTACCAGACCAGCATCTCGGCCACCGGATCGAGCAGCGCATGCTGCTGCAGCAGGTAGCGCGGGAACACCAGTAGAACCCCCGCCATGTACATGACGAAGCCGGCGCAGAAGCACAGCACGCCATACAGGAGGAAAGGCGGATGACGGTTGTGTCGCCGGCCGCGGGGCTCGCTCATGAAGTCCGCTTCCGTGCGCGCCGGCCTGCGGGACGCGGTCGGGCGGCCTCACGCTAGCGAGTGGAGGTTAACGGTCCTTGCGCGAACTGGCGGTTCTGCGAGACCGGCTGAGCCCCGAGATCGTCAGATCGCCATGCGGGCCCGGACCTCGTCGCCGGCGAGCTCGGCCGGCCCGCCGGAGGCGACGACCTCGCCGCGCTCCAGCAGGATGAAGCGGTCGGCGAGCTCGCGGGCGAACTCGAAATACTGCTCGACCAGCAGAATCGCCATGTCGCCCCGATCGCGCAACAGCCGGATGGCGCGCCCAATATCCTTGATGATCGACGGCTGGATGCCCTCCGTCGGCTCGTCGAGGACGAGCAGCTTCGGCCGGGTGGTCAGCGCGCGACCGATCGCGAGCTGCTGCTGCTGGCCGCCCGATAGGTCGCCGCCGCGGCGGCCGAGCATCGATTTCAGCACGGGGAAGATCTCGAACACCTCCGGGGGGACGTGCCGGTCCTTCCGCTTCAGGGGTGCGTAGCCAGTTTCCAGGTTCTCACGAACCGTCAGGAGCGGAAAGATCTCGCGGCCCTGGGGCACGTAGGCGATGCCGCCGCGGGCGCGATCGTAGGGTTTCAGCCGCGACACCTCTCTCCCATCGAGCTGGATCGTGCCGCCGGCGATCGGCCGGTGACCGACGACCGCGCGCAGCAGGGACGACTTGCCGACACCGTTCCGGCCGAGCACGCACGTAACCTGTCCGAGTCGCGCCTCCACGGAGACGCCCCGCAACGCCTGCGCAGCCCCGTAGAAGAGGGAGATGTTCTGGACGTTCAGCATGGCGGTTGCACCTGCCTCTCCCCGGCAATCGGGGAGAGGTCGAGTCCGCGGGCACGCGAACCGGGTAGGGGGGTTGGGCATCCTGCCGTCGACGTCGAGCCGCGTCTGCCCCTCAGCCGGTCGCACCGACGTGCGATTCGACCTCTCCCCGCCTTGCGGGGCGAGGTGGGAGCGAGCGGCCCGACCCTCATCGCCCGAGATACACCTCGATCACCCGCTCGTTGGCGCTCACCTCGTCGAGTAAGCCCTCGGCCAGGACCGAGCCCTCGTGCAGGCAGGTGACCTTGACGTCGAGGTCGCGCACGAAGGTCATGTCGTGCTCGACCACCACCACGGCGCGGGTGCGGGAGATCTCGCGCAGCAGGTCGGCGGTGTCGGCGGTTTCCTGGTCGGTCATGCCGGCGGCCGGCTCGTCGACGAGCATCCCGATCTCGAGCCACTGCTTCTGGCCGTGCGACAGCTCGGAGGCGGGCCGGGCGCGTGACCCGGTCAGGCGGATGCGCTCGAGCAGCGCATCGAGGCGCTCGCGTTCCGCCACCGTCTTGCGGGCGAACAGAGTCGGGAACGGTGCCCGGTCCGCCTTCAGGGCAAGCCGGAGGTTGTCCTCGACCGTGTGCATCTCGAACACGGTCGGAGTCTGGAACTTGCGCCCGATCCCGAGGCCGGCGATCTCGGCCTCGTCAAGGCGAGTGAGGTCGTGGCGGCCCTCGAACGTCGCCGTGCCGGCGGTCGGTCGCGTCTTGCCGGTGATGACGTCCATCATCGTCGTCTTGCCGGCCCCGTTCGGGCCGATGATGGCGCGCATCTCGGTCGCCGCGATCGTCAGCGAGAGCGCGTTCAGGGCCTTGAAGCCGTCGAACACGACCGAGACGCCGTCGAGGGAGAGCAGCGCGGAGGTGCGTGGAGGCGTCATCGCTCACTCGGCCGGCGAGGGAGCGACGGCGCCCGGATGAGCGACCGGCTCGGTCTCGCCGGCATGGTCGGCCGGCTTCACGACACCGTCCGAATCGACGATCTCCGGAACCGGCTGCCGCCGCCGATACCCGCCGAGCTCGTAGATCGTCCCCAGGATGCCCTTGGGCAGGAACAACGTCACCAGCACGAACATGGCACCGAGCGCGAATAGCCAGAGCTCCGGCAGGATGCCGGTGAACAACGTCTTGCCGGCATTGACCACCACGGCGCCGAGCACGGCGCCCGCCAGCGTCCCCCTGCCGCCGACCGCGACCCAGATCACCGCTTCGATCGAGTTCGCGGGCGCGAACTCGGACGGGTTGATGATGCCGATCTGGGGCACGTAGAGCGCGCCCGCGATGCCGGCCAGCATCGCCGACACCACCCAGACGAACAGCTTGTAGCTCTCCACCCGGTAGCCGATGAACCGGGTCCGGCTCTCGGCGTCGCGGATCGCGACCAGCACCTTGCCGAGCTTGGAGGTGACGATCGCCCGGCACAGCAGATAGCCGCCGGCCAGCGCCAGCGCGGTCAGCAGGAACAGCGCCGCCCGGGTCGTCTGCGCCTGGACCGGGAAACCCAGCAGGTCCTTGAAGTCGGTGAGGCCGTTATTGCCCCCGAATCCCATGTCGTTGCGGAAGAAGGCGAGTAGCAGCGCATAGGTCATCGCCTGGGTGATGATCGACAGGTACACGCCCGTGACGCGCGAGCGGAACGCGAACCAGCCGAACACGTAGGCGAGGAGCCCCGGCACCAGCACAACCATCAGGGCCGCGAGCCAGAAGTGGTCAAAGCCGGTCCAGAACCAGGGCAATTCCTTGTAGTTCAGGAACACCATGAAATCGGGCAGGATCGGGTTTCCGTAGACGCCCCGCGGCCCGATCTGCCGCATCAGGTACATGCCCATAGCGTAGCCGCCGAGCGCGAAGAAGGCGCCGTGGCCGAGCGACAGGATGCCGGCGTAGCCCCACACCAGGTCGA
>CAHJXE010000279.1 GCA_903644085.1 Hyphomicrobiales bacterium | reverse complement strand
TCAGCTCGGCTTCCTGGCGCTCGACGCCGCGCCCGCGACGTCCCGCGTCACCGCCGCCCAGGCGACGACGGCCGACCGCCGGACGGAAGCGCTGATGAAGGGCTACGTGGGCGACAGCTGCGGCGAATGCGGCAACTTCACGCTCGTGCGGAATGGGACGTGTTTGAAGTGCGACACGTGCGGGTCGACGACGGGGTGCAGCTGAGGCCGGCACACATCATCCCTCTCCGCCAACTATCGTCATGGCCGGCCAAGCCCGGCCATCCACGAAAGTAATTCGAGGGACGACATGAACCCGACCCGCCGCCTCACCCTGACTCTCCTCGCCGCGACGCTGCTCCCGGCCTGGGGCGAGGCGTCGGACCCGGCGGCGTTCGTGTCGGAGATCTACCGGCGCGCCTCGGCGGGCAAGGGTGACAGCGGCGGGCAGTTCCTCTGGCTGACGCGCAAGGCGCGCCGCGAGGCCTTCACGGCGCGCACGGCCGGTCTCTGGGACCGGGCCGAGGCCGCGACCCCGAAGGGCGACGAGGGCCCGGTCGAGTTCGACCCGGTCACAGCCTCGCAAGATCCGAGTCTCACGAGCGCGACGGTCCGCGTCGAGACGAGCGGCCCGGATCGCGCGACCGTCGCGGCGACGCTCGTCGGGCCGGGCTACAAGGCGCCCGCGAACGTCGTGCGCTACGAGCTCGTGCGGGAAGGCGGCGCTTGGCGGATCGACGACATCCGCGGCTTCGTCCACACCGAGCCGTGGTCCATCCGTGCGATCCTGCAGGCATCCCTGAAACGGTGACTGTCGACCGGACCGTCCGTAAGCCGCGCATCCTCTCACCGAGGGCGCTCTCGCGAAGCGTCGTGATGGTGGAGGACGTCATCCCAGGCACCCGCGCGGCGGGCGGGAAGGGGATCCCGGACGCCGACGCGACACGACCTCCCGGGCGGGCCAGTCCGGCATCGCGCACGTAGCCGCGCCCCGCGACGCCGCGTCGGGCACGGGCGACGCGGGCGGCCTTCGTCCCGGTTAACTCTAGGCGTCTGCGACTCTTGCGACACGACCTCGATCGGCGATACCTCGTCGCCTTGCCGGTTCGCTGCCGTCGGACCGGATGCCTCGATTGGACAGCTCGGCATGAGTTCCGGTTCGATCGCCGCGTCGAAGGGCCGAGCGTCCCGTCTCGACACGATCCAGATCCTGAGGGCGGTCGCGGCGTCCATGATCGTGTTCCTGCATGCGCAGGAACTGGTCCACGCGCAGGCGCTCGCTCGCGGGTTGGCGATGGCTCCGGTCCTGGGCCAGGTGCTGGGCGCGGGCGTCGATCTCTTCTTCGTCATCTCCGGCTTCATCATCGTGTTCGCGTCGGAGCGCTTCTTCTCCGCCCCCGGCGGCGCGAGCGAGTTCCTGAGGCGCCGCCTGAGCCGGATCGTCCCTCTCTACTGGTTCGCGCTCACGCTGCGGCTCGCGGTCCTGATCGCGATGGCGAAGATCGGTCGCGGCAACGAGTGGCCGAGCTTCGCCGCGATCGTGACTTCGTATCTCTTCATCCCCTACGACGCGCTCGGGTTCGGGCCGAGATACCCGTTCCCGATCCTCGATCTCGGCTGGACGCTGAATTACGAGATGTTCTTCTACGTCTCGTTCGCCTGCGTGGTCTGGCTGCCCCGAACGCTCGCAGGCGCCACGCTCGTGACGGTTCTCCTGGCGGGGGTAGGTGTCGTCTGGATCCGGCCGCCTTCCAGCGTGCCCTTGTGGTTCTGGTTCCAGCCGATCGTGGTCGACTTCACGTACGGGGTCGTCCTGGCCCTCGTGTACCGGAGCGGCTTTCGTCTGTCGGCCGGGCCGCGTGTCGTGGCGGCGCTCGCGGGCGTGACGCTCTGGTGTGGCCTGCCGGTCTCGTGGTTCGACGCCACGTTCGGTCCGGGCCTGTATTCCTGGCCGCGCGCGCTCATCCTGGGCGGCGGATCGGCTCTCATCGTGGCGGCGGCCGTGCTCGGGCCGACCGAGACGCGCGTGCCGATCCTGCGTCGCCTGTCGGCGCTCGGGGATTCCTCCTACGCGCTCTACCTCCTGCACCCTTTCGTGTTCCTGGCGGTCAAGGTGCTGGCCCCGGCCGTCCCGCTCGCCGCCTGGGCGCTCTGGCCCCTCGTCGTCCTGACGACGGTCGCGGCGATCGCGATCGCGCATGGTTTCCACCGCGCCGTGGAGCGACCCGTCTTCGAGCGGCTTCAGAGCATAGGCTCTCCCAGGCTTGTCGGTTGACGGCTGCACCGACGCGACCGCGCGGGCCTGCGCTCAGCGGCGATAGATCTCCGCCGCGTCCGCGCTCTCCCGCAATCCCTTGTAGGAGGCGTGGCGCAGCATCCCCTCGCCGGTCCAGCCCCGGAACTCGACCTCGGCCACGAGCACGGGATCGACCCACACGATCCGGCGCGCCTTCAGCCTGATCGCGGGTTTCTCGCGACGGAGCGCGTCGAGGCGCTGGCGCAACGCGCGCGCGACCGGCTCCGTGAACCCGGTCCCGACCCCGCCCACATAGGCGAGGTCCTCACCATCCCGGCAGGCGACGAGCAGCTTGCCGAGGCCGCCACGCGCGACGGAGGACGGCTCGTAGCCGACGATCGCGAAACCCTCGCTCGCCACGCACTTGATCTTGAGCCAGTCCGTCCCGCGGCCCGAGCGGTAGGGACGACGCCTGTCCTTCGCGATGATGCCCTCGAGGCCCATCTCGCGGGCCTGGCTCAGCAGCTTGCCGCCGTCGCCGTCCACCTCGTCCGAGAGCCGGATGCCGCCCGACGACGGATCGACCCCGGCCAGCACCCGGCCGAGCTCGTCACGACGCTCCTCCAGAGAACGTGGCCGGAGGTCGGTGCCGTCGAGGTACAGGAGGTCGAACGCGTAGAAGATCGCCTCGGGCGAGACCCGCTTGCCGCCGCGTCCGCCCAGCACCTGCTGCAGCGCCGCGAAGCTCGATACGCCCCGCTCGTCGAGCACCACGGCCTCCCCGTCGAGGATCGCGGAGCCGAGATCGAGTTCGGCCGCCGCCGCCGCGATGCCCGGGAAGCGGTGCGTCCAGTCGTGCCCGCCGCGCGTGACGATCCGCACGCCGCCGGGCTCGACATGCACGTGCAGCCGGTAGCCGTCCCACTTGATCTCGAAGGCCCAATGCGGCGCCTCGGGCGGCTTCGCGACGAGCGTCGCGAGGCAGGGCTCGACCCGCTCCGGCATCGGATCGCGGAAGAGCGCGACCTGCCGCGACGGCGCGAGGTCCGGACCGCGCAGGATCTCGGGCGCGTCCGTCTCGCGCAGCTGCCGCTTGGGCTTGATGGGCTTCGCCATGCGCCCAGACAAACAGGACGCGTTTAAGATCCCGTTTCTCGAGATCCCAAGACCATCGTAACCGGGCCTTAAGGTTGATCTTGCATTTTCTTCGGCGAGACAGATTTTCCGAAGAGTTTACGATGTACCAGCGCGTCCTGACTGCGATCCACGCGAACCTGATCGGCTCCTCGCTGGCGGCGATCGCGTTGCTCGGCATCGCGGGCCTCGGCTACGCGACCGTCTCGGCGAACCATCGCGCGAGCGCCATGACGGCCGAGCGGGACGGCGCGGTGGCCGAACTCCAGCAGCTGCAGGCGAGCGCCGGCCAGCTCTCCCAGATCGAGACCAAGATCGGCTCGGCCCGCGTGGAATACGGCCGCGTCGTCCAGGCCTGGTCGGACGCCAAGGACAGGCTCGCCTCGACCCAGCAGAGCCTCGGCCAGATGGCGAAACGCCAGGAGCAGGCGCTCGACCGCGTGAACCAGACCGGCAGCATCAAGCCGAGCGAGCCGCCGAAGCGCCCGGCCCGCTAAGCGTGTTCGATCCGGTCTGAACCGGACTGCGTGCTTCGAGGCTTGCCTCCGGCTCGCACCTCAGCATGAGGAGGTGGGTGGCTCCTTTCGGCCCTCATCCTGAGGTGCACCGCGTAGCGGGGCCTCGAAGAGCCTGCCCCGGACTCGATCCGGGGACGCACGACACCTCAGTCTGGTCAGGTCGCAGTCCAACGCACTAACGCGTCCAGCACTTCGCCAGCTTGGTTGGAGCGGGGCCGCCACATACCGCGGCGCTGGGCCTCCTGGAAGCGCTCCGCCATCTCGCGCAAAGCCGACGGGTTCGCGTCCGCGATGAAGTCCCGCACGCGCTCGTCCTCCAGGTAGGCGGCGAAGAGCTGGTCGAAATGATGGTCCGCGACCGCGTCGGTCGTGGCCGCGAAGCCGAACAGATAGTCGACGCCGGCCGCCATCTCGAAGGCGCCCTTGTAGCCGTGCCGCATCGCGCCCGCGATCCATTTCGGGTTCGCGGCGCGGCCCCGCACCACGCGGGCGATCTCCTCCGCCAGCGTGCGGGCGAGCGGGGCCTCGGGCCGCGACGTGTCGAGGTGGAACACGCGCGGCGCCGACCCGCGAACGGTCTCGACCGCGGCCGAGAGCCCGCCCATGAACTGGTAGTAGTCGTCCGAATCGAGGATGTCGTGCTCGCGGTTGTCCTGCGCCTGCACGACCGCGTCCGTGCGGGCGAGCCCGGCCCGCAGGAGGTCCGCCGCCTCCTCGCCCTCCCGGCCGGCCCCGTACGCGAACCCGCCCCAGGCGAGGTAGGTGGCCGCGAAGTCGGCGCGGTCCT
>CAHJXE010000278.1 GCA_903644085.1 Hyphomicrobiales bacterium | reverse complement strand
TGCGCCGGCGGGCCGCCTCGCCGATGGCGCGCGCCCGCTCCGGCGTCAGGTCGCGCACGTGGTCCGCGACGTCCGTGCCGTCGCGCGCGACCAGCACCTCCGTGCCCTCGTCGAGGAAGAGGTCGAGCCCGACCCAGTGGTCCGTGATGAGGCACGCGCCCGCGCCCGCCGCCTCGAAGACGCGGGTCGCGGGCGAGTAGCCGACGGACGCCATCGAGTCGCGCGCGATGTTGAGCACGCAGAGCGGCGACGTGTTGAAGGCGTTGTGCTCGCGCGTGTAGACATGCCCGATATGGCGCACGTTGCCGGGCATCGCCTTCGTGTCCCAGCCGTTGCCGCCGATGAGGAACGCGCGCTCCGGCAGCCGTGCCGCCGCATCCAGGAAGAAGGTCTCGACCCGCGCCTCGCGGTCCGGCAGGCGGTTTCCCAGGAACGACAGGTCGGCCTGGAAGCGCTCCTCCGGCGGCACCGGATGGTGGGTCGCGGGGTCGAGCGCGTTGTAGATCGGCACGCAGCGCCGGGCGCCGAAGCCCTCGTAGGCCGCGATGACGGGCGGGCCGCCCCCGTAGGTGATCACGAGGTCGAGCCCCGGCAGCACGCGGTGCATCGGGTGGTCGGGCGCGGCGGCGAGTTCCGCCAAGGTGGCCGGCGCGTCGACGTCGCATAACATCCGGATCGCGCCCGGCCGTGCCGAAGCCGTGACACCCTCCAGCAGCACGTCGTCGAAGACGCCGACGCCCGACGCTTTGATCACGACATCCGCCGCCGCGGCTTCCGCGATGACGGCGCGCACCGCCTCCTCGGTCGCCGGGTAGACGCGCACCTCGCACCAGTCCGGCGGCTCGATATCGCGATGCTGCTGCCGGTCGAAGGCGTCCGGCTCGTAGAAGGTGATGCGGTGCCCGCGCCGCGCGAGATCCGAGAGCAGCCCCCGATAGTAGGTCGCGGCCCCGTTCCAGTAGGAGGAGAGCAGGCTCGATCCGTAGAAGGCGATTCTCATGCGACGTGGTCCAGGACGGGGACGGCGGCGAGACGCGTGACGATCGCCATGAGTTCGTCGACGCGGTGCGCGCAGGTGTGGCGCGCGCGGATCGTCTCCAGCCCGTGCCGGACGAGCGAGGCGCGCAGGTCGGCGTCGTCCCGGACGGCGCGCAGGTGCGTCTCCATCTCGGCCGGGTCCCGGGCCATGAGGAAATCGGTGCCGACGCGGAACAGGTCCTCGCTGTCGCGCCAGGGCGCGGAGACGAGCGGGATACCGCAGGCGAGCGCCTCGAAGACGCGGATCGTCGGGATGCCGGGCAGGGTCTCGACGTAAAAGCGGCGCGGCACGTGCACCGTCGCGAGATGGCGCGCGAAGATCTCGGGCGCGCGAGCGTTGGGGAGCCAGCCGCGGTAAGCGGCGCCATGCCGGGTCAGCGTCGCCAGCGCCTCGTCGGGGTAGCGCACGCCGTAGATGTCGAGCGGAAGGCCGAGCGAAGCGGCCGGCCGGAACAGGTAGGATTCGAGCTCGGCCGAGCGTTCGCCGTCGCCCCAGTTGCCGATCCACACGAGCCCGGTCCGCCGGGCCTCGACCGCAGGCGGATGGAAGACCCGCGTATCCGCCGCCTCGTGCCAGACGACGACGCGCTCGCCCCAGCCCCAGGCGCGATACACGTCGGCCAGCGTCGCCCCGAAGGCGAGAACGCCGTCGTAGCCGTCGAGGTCGTAGGCGCGCATCGCGTCCGGCTCGCTGACGGCGCGGTGATGCGTGTCGTGGAAAAGGAGCGTGTAACGCCCGCCCGCCCGGCGATGCGCGCCGACCGCCGCCACGAGCGCGTGCGCGTTCCACTCGTGAACGATCACGAGATCCCCGCCGTCGAGCGCGGCGTCGAGGTCGGGCCGGCCAGCATAGACCTCGGTGCGCAGGTGCGGGTAGGCGGCGCGGTAGGCGTCGAGCCCCGCCTCGCCGTGGTCGGCGAGGAGATTCGTAAGGCTCCAGGCGCCCTCCGGCTCCAGCGCCACGACGTCGTGGCCGCGCGCGGTCAACTCGCCGAGCACGCCGCGCAGGAAATGCGCGTTGCCATGGTTCCAGCACGAGAGCAGCGAGTGCGTGAAGTAGACGATCCTCATGCGGCGACGGCCGTTTGCCCGGCCAGCACTCGGCGATAAACGTCGAGCGTGCCGGCCGTCATCGCGTCGACCGTGTAGCGTGCGGCTCGCGAGTGGGCCGCCTCGCCGCGCTCGGTCCGCTCCATGGGGTCGGCGGCGAGCCGGCAAATCGCGTCGGCCGCGCCCGCCTCGTCATCTGGCGCGACGAAGGTTGCCGCGCCATCCCACAGCTCGCGGAAGGTCGCGATGTCGGAGAGCACGAGCGCGCACCCCGTTTGCGCGGCCTCCAGCACCGCGAGGCCGAACGGTTCGTAGCGGGCGAGCGAGACGAAAATCGGCCGGCTTGCCAGCATTTCCGCGACTGCGTCGGGCGAGAGCGAGCCCAGCGCCTCGATCGTCGAGAGGCGGATCTCGGTCCCGTTCGGCCCGCGCTTGGGTCCGGCGGCGCGCACGGGGACGTCGAGCCGGGCCGCCACGCGATCAAGCATCGCGATATTCTTGCCCTCGTCCCAGAGCCGGCCGGCGGTGAAGACGCAACCTGTCTCCGCGAACATTCCAGAGGACACGGGGAACCCTCTCCCCGAGGGGGAGAGGGCAGGGTGAGGGGGTTGCAACTTATCCGGAGAGGGCGTGTCCCCCTCACCCGGTTGGCCGGCACCGACTCGACCTCTCCCACCTGGGGAGAGGTTTGGAGTTCGGCCCCGGCTGTTCCATACGACGGTGGGCGGTGTGCTCAGGCCGTAGGCGGTCGCCGTCGCGGCCGCGAAAGCCCTGCTCGGTGCGATCAGCGCATCGCAGGCCGCGTAGCCGCGCCGGACGAGATCGGTGCGCCAGCGGAAATCCTCCGGCAGCGGCTCGTCCCGCACCGCGTCCCACCAGGTCGCCACGCAGGAATGACACAGGCCGACGACGGGCCGTGGGAAAGCGTTGTCGGCCGCGAGCGCCGGGCTGTTCAAGTGCACGAAGTCGATGCCGTACACGCGGGAGAGGTCCGCGACCTGCCGGCCGGCCTCCACGACGGTGGCGGCATCCTCGGCCAGCCAGTCCAGCTGCAATCCCGTTTCGACGAGCGCCAGACCGGGCACCGTCGCGGCCTCGCGATGCTTGGCATCGTCGAGTCCCGGCCCCATCACGGCCAGCACCGTCTCCACCCCCTCGCGGGCGAGGCCCCGGGCGAGGTCGAGCGCGTAGGTCCAGACGCCGCCGACCGCGTCGGCGGTCATCAGCACCCTCATCGCGACGAGCTCACGCCGGGCAGCACGCCGTCTCGAGCTCCGGCAGCGGGGCCGGGCGGCCCTCCTGGATGTCGCTGAAGGCGCCGAACTGTGAGAGGTAGTGCTCGTGCGCGCGCTCCCAGGCGCGCCCGTCCGGCATGCCCCAGAGACGGCGATAGTCCGGCGAGGACGGGTAGGGGTAGAGCGGCACGGGGTCGTTCGCCCACACACCCTCCGCGCGCAGCCGCTCGCGCCACTCCATGACCAGCGCCTCCTCGTCGCCCGCCACCTTGAGCAGGTTCGCCTGGACGAAGGGCACGCTGCGCTTCGCGTGGATCAGGCGCTCGGCGAGGTCGTCCGTCGTCGCCTTGCAGTTCTTGTCGAGCATGGCGCGGCCCTCGACCGTCAGGCTCTCGACGCCCGCCTCGATCGACACGCAGCCGGCCGCGCCCAAGAGGTCGAGCATCTCCGGCTTCCACAGGTCGATCCGGGTCTGCACCCCGAACTCGATCTTGCGCGCGACCAGCGCCTCCAGGAGCGGCCGGTTCGGCAGGAAGATCTCGTCCACGAAATAGACGTAGACCGCGCCCTGCGCGATCAGTCCGTCGATCTCCTCCAGCAGCGGTTCGAGGTCGCGTCGACGGTACTTGTCGCGGAAATCGATCTTGGCGCAGAAGCTGCAATGGTAGGGGCAGCCGCGCGAGGCTTCCACCTCCGCGCCCGGGCCGTCCGGCGCGCGGTCGTAGCGGTGGTGATGGTGGTTGTGGCGCTGCACCCACTCGGCGGGCCAGCGGAGCGCCGGCATGTCGGTGAAGGTCGTGGCCGCGGGGCCGCCCGTCACCAGGATGCGCTCGCCTTGGCGGTAAGCGATGGACGGGACGCCTGACAGCGGTCCGCCCCCCGCCAGGGTCGCCACGATTTCCTCGCACTCGCCGCGCACCACGACGTCGACACCGAGCTTACGGAGCGTCGTCTCGGGCGTCACGGAGCCGTGCGGGCCGACCGCGACGGTGCGCCCGCCGCGGCTCCCCAGCAGCATGACGAACTCGCGCGGCACGCGCAGCTCAGGTTGGGCGCAGCGCCAGAACAGGTAGGTCGGGGCGGTGGTCACCACCGTCATGTCGGGCCCGAAGGCCGTGACCGCGTCCGCCAGGTCGGCGAGCGGCGTGCCGAAGAGCGGCCCGTCAAGCATCAAGACCTCGTGGCCCGCCGCCTCCAGCAGGACCTTCGAGCAGCCGAGCTCCAGCGGCAGGTGCGGCTCGCGGCAGCCGAAATAGATGCTGTCCGTGAAGTCCCAGGTCGGGTTGACGAGCGCGACTTTCATGACATCGCCCCAACGCGGCGCGGACCTGAGGGTTCGGCAACGTCGAGCCCGCGCTCGGCCTTG
>CAHJXE010000277.1 GCA_903644085.1 Hyphomicrobiales bacterium | reverse complement strand
TCCTGCGGCTCGGTCGCACGGCTTAGACCTGCCATCCCCGGCGGCTGCGAAGCGGCCGGGAAGGGCATCCGGTTCTTCCGTCCGGGTCTGGACGTCCGTCTCCTCCGCTGCGCTCCGGCCGGGAACGACGGCCGAGGTTCCCCGCCCGCCCGTCTTGCGCTAGAACCGCTCCATGCTGGATCCCGCCGCTTTCGCGTCCGAGCCCGCGCCGGGTCGCGATTGCGGCACCTGCACGCTGTGCTGCAAGGTCTACGACGTGCCGGCGCTGGAGAAGCCGGCCGGGACGTGGTGCCGCCACTGCGTGCCGGGACGCGGCTGCGGCATCCACGAGACGCGGCCGCAGCATTGCCGCTCATTCCACTGCCTGTGGATGACGCAGGGCTGGCTCGGCCCCGAGTGGAAGCCGGAGCGCTCGAAGCTCGTCCTCTCGGTCGACCCCGCGACGCGCTTCATGTTCGTGCAGGTCGACCCCGGTGCGCCGGCCGCCTGGAAGCGCGACCCGTTCTACCGCCAGATCAAGCAATGGGCGGCGGCCGGCTTCGCGGAGCGGCGCCACGTCGTCGTGTTCCTGAACAAGAGCGCGACCGTCGTTCTGCCGGACCGTGACGTGGTGCTGGGCGTCCTCGGGCCGGGCGATCGCATCGTGGCGCGCGAGCGTCGCACGCAGGCTGGCCTGACCTACGACGTCGAGAAGGTCGCGGCGTGACTCCGGAACCCGTGATCTCATGAGCATCAAGGCGATCCTGTTCGACAAGGACGGGACATTGATCGATTTCGACCGGACCTGGGGTCCGGCCGCCTACGAGACGATGCGCGCGCTGGCGGGCCACGACCGCGCCGCGCTGGAGCGCCTCATGCGCGTCAACGAGTTCGACGAGGCGGAGCGCCGCTTCGCGCCGACCGCCCCGATGGTCGGCGGGTCGTCCGCCGAGTACGGGCCGCTCTGGGCCGAGGCGCTCGGGCGCGTGCCGGGCGAGGAGCTCTACCGCGAGATGGACGATCTGCTGCGCGATTGGGGCCTGCGCTCGCTCGCGCCGATCGGCGAGCCGGCGGCCGTGCTGCGCGACCTTCAACAGCGCGGGCTGCGGCTCGGCATCGCGACGAACGACGCCGAATCCTCGGCGCGCGCCCAGGCGCGCGCGCTCGGCATCGACGGCATGACGGACTTCATCGCCGGATACGATTCGGGCTTCGGCTCGAAGCCCGAGCCCGGCATGGTGAGCGCCTTCGTGGATCACCACGGGCTGCGGCCGGACGAGGTCGCGATGATCGGTGATTCGCTGCACGACCTTCTGTCGGCGCGCGCCGCCGGCGTCGTGCCGGTCGCGGTCCTGACCGGGCCGCTCGGCGAGGCGGCGCGCGAGATCGTGGCGCCCCACGCGGACCACGTCTTCGCGTCGATCGCGGACCTTGCCGGCTGGCTCGACCCGGTCATGGCGTAACTCCCATGCCTCACGATCATGATCATCACGACGGCCACCATCACGGGCATGCCCACGCGCAAGGACATGCTCACGGGCCGGGACACGTCCATGCCCCGGCGAGCTTCGGGCGCGCCTTCGCGGTCGGCATCACGCTGAACGTCGCGATCGTGCTGTCGCAGGGCGTGTTCGGCTGGCTGTCGAATTCGGTCGCCCTGATGGCGGATGCCGGTCACAACCTCTCGGACGTACTCGGCCTCGTGATCGCCTGGCTCGCGACGCTGCTGGCGCGACGGCCGCCGAGCCAGCGCTACACCTACGGCCTCAGCTCGTCCTCGATCCTGGCGGCGCTCTTCAACGGCGTGTTCCTGCTGGTCGCGATAGGGGCGCTCTCCTGGGAGGCGATCCGCCGGCTCGCCCATCCCGAGCCCGTGGCCGAGGTTGCGGTGATGATCGTCGCGGCGATCGGCATGGTGCTGAACGGCGTCACGGCCTGGCTCTTCGCGGGCGGTGGCCGTGACGTGAACATCCGCGGGGCCTATCTCCACATGCTGGCGGACGCGGCCGTCTCGGCCGGCGTCGTGGCGGCGGGTTTCGCGATCCTGCTCACGGGATGGGTGTGGCTCGACCCGCTCGTCAGCCTCGCGATCAACGCGGTCGTCGTCTACGGCACCTGGGGCTTGCTGCGCGACAGCGCCGCGCTCTCGCTCGACGCGGTGCCGGACGGCATCGATCCTGCGCGCGTGCGGGCCGGCCTGCTCGCGCAACCGGGTGTCAAGCGCCTGCACGATCTCCATATCTGGCCGATCTCCACGACCGAGACGGCGCTCACCGCGCATCTCGTCATGCCGGACGGCCATCCGGACGACGCGTTCCTGATGAACACCGCCGCGGCGCTCAAGCGCGATTTCGCGATCGGCCACGTGACGTTGCAGGTCGAGACGAGCGAAAAGACGCTCTGCGCGTTGGAGCCGGATACGGTTGTCTAGGTAGAGCGCGGCGCGATGGCATCTTCACCTACGGTTTCGTCGGCGCTCTGGCGCGACCGTCGCGGGCAGCTCTCCTACCTGCGTGTCGTCACGCTCGCGATCCTGGTCTGGCCGCTCGTGCTCGTCGGCATCGATTGGGCGCGCGACGCGCTGGGCGGGCGGGTGCTGAACGAGCTGATCCACCGCTCGGGCTGGTGGGCGCTCGCCTTCCTGCTCGTGTCGCTCGCGATCACGCCGCTGCGGCGCTCCGCGCGCTATGGCAAGCTGGTGGACGTGCGGCGCATGATCGGCGTCGCGTCCTTCTGCTACGCGGCGACCCACCTCTCGCTCTACGTGGTCGACCAGGGCTACGACATCGTGAAGGTCGCGACCGAGATCGTGTCGCGGCTCTACCTGACGATCGGTTTCGTGGCGTTGCTCGGACTCGTGGCGCTCGCCGTCACGTCGAACGACGCGATGGTGAAGCGTCTCGGCGGCGTGAACTGGCGGCGCCTGCACCAGGTCGCCTATCTGATCGGCGTCCTGGCGCTGGTGCATTATTTCCAGCAGACGAAGGCCGACGTCTCCGTGCCGACGATCTACGCGGGGCTGTTCGCGTGGCTGATCGGCTATCGCCTCGTCGCGCGCTGGCGCGGCGAGGCGTCCCTGACCGCTTGGCCGCTCGTCGGCTTGACGCTCGTCGCCTCGGCCCTGACCTTCGTCGGCGAGGCGATCGGTATCTCGCTCTCGTTCGGCATCTCGCCGCTCATGGTGCTCGCCACCGTGTTCGATTTCGACCTCGGCATCCGCCCCGGCTGGTACGTGCTGGGTGCCGGCCTCGCGGTCGCGCTCCTCGACGCGGTGCGGGCCTATACGGCCGGACGAAGCAAGCCGGCCCGGCCGCTGGCAAGCGGCAAGGTCGCGGCCGCGCGCTGATCCGTCGCTCGACCATCGTCGTCCTGGCGAGCGTCATCACCCGCCGCTAAGATCCCGACCAAGCGGGCTGGACAATGCCAGCAGGGAGGATGTCACGATGCGTGGGCTGATGCAGGATTGGCCGCTCCTCATGCACAAGGTCATCGACTACGCGGCGACCGAGCATCCGGGCCGCGCAGTCGTGTCACGCTCGGTCGAGGGGCCGATGCATCGCACCGATTACCGGGCGGTGCGCGAGCGCTCGCTCCGGGTCGCGAAGCGGCTGAAGCAGGACGGGATCGGGCTCGGCGACCGGGTCGCGACGCTCGCCTGGAACACGTGGCGGCATCTGGAGGCCTGGTACGGGATCGCCGGGATCGGGGCGATCTACCACACGGTCAATCCCCGGCTGTTCGAGGACCAGATCGTCTACATCGTGAACCACGCCGAGGACCGCATCCTCTTCCTCGACCTGACCTTCGTGGCGCTGATCGAGAAGCTCGCGCCGAAGCTCCGCTCGATCGAGCGCTACGTCGTGCTGACCGATGCCGCCCACATGCCGGACACGAACCTGCGCAACGCGGTCGCCTACGAGGAGTGGCTGGCCGAGGCGGACGCCGACTTCACCTGGGAGAGCTTCGACGAGACCACGGCGGCGGGCCTCTGCTACACCTCCGGCACCACGGGCGAGCCCAAGGGCGTGCTCTACTCGCACCGCTCGAACGTGCTGCACGCGATGATGACCGTGATGCCGGACGCGTTCGGCCTCTCGACGCGCGACGTCGTCATGCCGGTGGTGCCGCTCTTCCACGCGAATTCCTGGTCGCTCGCCTTCGCGGCCCCGATGGCGGGCGCGGCGCTCGTGATGCCCGGGCCGAAGCTCGACGGCGCGTCCGTCCACGACATCCTGGAGAGCGAGCGCGTCACCTTCACGGCGGCCGTGCCGACGATCTGGTTCGCGCTGCTCCAGCACATGGAGAAGACCGGCACGCGCCTCTCGACCCTGACGCGGGTCGCGATCGGCGGCTCCGCCTGCCCGCCCGCCGTGATCCAGGCCTTCGAGACGAAGTACGGCGTGCCCGTCCTGCACGCCTGGGGCATGACGGAGATGAGCCCCGTGGGGTCCATCTGCTCGATCAAGCCCGAGGTCGCGAGCGAGGATTACGCGAAGCTGCTCGGCGTCAAATCGAGCCAGGGCTACGCGCCGTTCGGCGTCGAGTGGAAGATCACCGACGATGCGGGCCGCCGCCTGCCGCATGACGGGCACACCTTCGGCAAGCTCAAGGTGCGCGGCACCGCGGTCGCGCGGCGCTACTTCCAGCGCGAGGAGGAGATCCTGGACGACGAGGGCTACTTCGACACGGGCGACGTCGGCACGCTGGACGAGCACGGCTACATGCGCATCACGGACCGCTCGAAGGACGT
>CAHJXE010000276.1 GCA_903644085.1 Hyphomicrobiales bacterium | reverse complement strand
TGACGACGGCCGCGACGCTCGTCACGAGCTCCTCCTTGCGGGCGATCGAGCCCGCGCCGTCGGACGACCCGTCCGAGTCGGCGTTGACGAGCGCGCCCGCGGTCGCGCCGGGTAGTATCTTGGAGATCTTGCTCTCGGCCCCGAAGAGGTTCGTCGTCCCGAAGTTCTCGCTGTTCTTGCGCGAGCGCTTCGTCTCGTTGTCGAGGTTCGCCTTGTCGGTCACCTGGACCTTCACGGTCACGATGTCGCCGACCTGCTGGGCCCGCTGGTCCTTGAAGAAGGCGCGCGAGCCGGTGCGCCACAGCGAGTTCGCCGCGTAGGAGACGGGCTGCGGGTTCGGCATCGGCATCCGGACCGGTTTGTACCCCGGCTGCGCGGTCGGGTCCTGGATCGCCGAGAGGTCGGGCGCCTTGCCGACGTTGGCGAGCCGGTCGAGCGTGCCGCAGCCGCCGAGCGACAGCCCGAATCCGAGGAGAAGAAGGGCCGCGCCGGGCCGGATGAGGGTCGGAAACATGGCAATCAGCTTTCCGGGCGTGAGGCGCCGCTCAGCGTTGAGCGAGAGAGGTGACGGAGGAGGTGCGGTCCGCGGACGCGCGGGTGTTCACGGCGTCGGGCCGGTCGGACCCGACCGTGACGCGGCCGGGCCCCGTGACGACGGCCTGCAGCACCTTCTTCGAGGTCGGGTTGACGACCGAGACGGTGTCGCCGAGCGCTCCGGCCTCCTGCGCCTTCAGGCGCATCGCGAGCGAGATCCCGGGAGCCTCGTAGAGCGCCGTCACGATGTCGCCGCGCGCGACGATCTCAGGACGCGCGAGGTCGCCCGGCCGAACCAGCGTGCCCGCGACGAGAGGACGGCGCGTGACGCGCCCCGTCATCGGCTTCTGGTCGAGTACGGCGTCGGCCGGCATCAGGTCGCGCGGCCTCAGTTCGAGCGCCACGTCGGACGCCTTGACCGTCTCGCCGCGATCGAGCGAGCGGGTCGTCACCGCGACCTCGACCATATCGACGAGGCTACCCGTGACGCGCAGCGACGCGACGCGCTCGGACGAGGATCTGCCGATCCAGACCGTCGCGGAGAGCCGCCGCGAGCGGCGGTCGACCACGAGGTCGCCAGCCACCACGTCGCCCGCCATGTCGGGTGCGAGGACGAGCGAGGGTGCCGTGCCGTCGAAGGTGACGCCCGTGGCGTTGGGGTCGAGCCCGGCCTGGGCCTGGAGCGTGCGCTTCAGCGCCGTCTCGATCTCGACCGGCCCGACGCGGCGGGCCGCCCGGGTCACGACGATCTGGAGGCGTCCGCCCGTCTCGATGCCCGCGAGGCCCAGCGTCTCGGCAGCTCCCGTGATGCGGGCGACCTGGATCGTGCCCGTCTGGCCGAGCGGGGGTGTGCGGAACACGGGCGTCTCGGCGAGCGAGGCCGGCGCGTTCTCGACGAGCTCGCCGAGGGTCATCACGTCGCGGGTCGCCACGACGTCGCCGCGCAGGGTCGGCGCACCCTCCGCGAGGGCAGGTGCCGCGACGAAGGCCGCGAGCATCGCGGCGGAGGCTGAGACTCGGAGGATCATCGCGCTCATGCCCGGAACATCTGGCTGGTGGTGGAGAGCATCTGGTCGGCGGCCGTGATCACCTTCGAGTTCATCTCGTAGGCGCGCTGGGCGGCGATCAGGCCCGAGATCTCGGTCACCGCGTTCACGTTCGCGTCCTCCAGGTAGCTCTGCTGGAGGTTGCCGAAGCCTTCGGCGCTGGGCGTCCCGTCGATCGCCTGACCGGACGCCGTCGTCTCCGTGAAGAGGTTGTCGCCGATCGACGCGAGCCCCGTCTTGTTGACGAAACGCGAGAGCTGGATCGTGCCGAGCTGGGAGGCGGCCGTCTGGTTCGGGATCGTCGCCTCGACGAGACCGAGCGAGCTGATCGTGACCGCGGTCGCGTTCGTCGGGACCGTGATGCTGGGCTCGACCTGGTAGCCGGCCTGGGTCACGAGGTTGCCCGTGGGGTCGAGGCCGAAGCTGCCGTCCCGCGTGTAGGCGGCGCTGCCGTCCGGCATGCGGATCTTGAAATAGCCCTCGCCCCGGATCGCGAGGTCCAGGTTCTTGCCCGTCGAGGTCAAGTTGCCCTGGCTCATGTCGCGCGGCGTCGACACCGTCTTCACGCCGGACCCGATCACGAGACCGGCCGGCATGACGTTGCCCTGGTCGGAGGTCGCGCTGCCGGGGCGCTTCAGGTTGTCGTAGAGGAGGTCCTGGAATTGCGCCTGCTGGCGCTTGAACCCGGTGGTGCGAAGGTTCGCGATGTTGTTCGAGATGACCTGGACGTTGAGTTCCTGGGCGGCCATCCCGGTGGCGGCGGTCTGAAGGGCGCGCATCGTGCGTCTCCTAGTTCGGGGACACGTCGGCGAGCTTCGTCACCGCGGTCCGTTTCATCTCGTCCATCCGGGTGATCATCGCGGCGACGTTGGTGTAGGCGCGGTTGACCTCGATCAGGCGGCTCATCTCGAGCACCGGCTTCACGTTGGAGCGCTCCAGCGCGCCCGATTCGAGCTTGCTCGTCGCGCCGGCAGGCTGGGCCGGGGTCGCGGACGAGAAGGTATTCGCCCCCTCGTTCTTCAGGCTGCGCCCGTCGGCGAAGCGCACGAGCTTGACATGCCCCTTCTGGGCCTGCGCGCTCGACACGGTGCCGTCGGCCGCGATCGAGAATCCCGTCTCGTTCTGGCCGAACACGATCGGGCCGTTGTCGCCCGCCACCACGAAGCCGTCGGAGTTGACGAGCTGCCCGGTCGCGTCGATCGCGAAGGCCCCGTTGCGGGTGTAGCGCTCGCCGGCCGGCGTCTGGACGGTGAAGAAGCCGTCGCCCTTGATCGCGACGTCGAGGGGGTTGCGCGTCATCTCGATCGCGCCGGACGACGTGTCGAGCAGGGTGCCGGCATCGACCACGTAATCGACCTTGCGGTCGGGCCGCTTGAACTGGTCGGCGCTGGCGCCCGGCATCACGAAGTCCTCGAAGCGCGATGAGCGCGCCTTGAACCCGTTGGTGGTGACGTTCGCCATGTTGTTGGCGATGACGTCGAGCTCTCGGCCGAGCGCGATCTGTCGCGACAGGCCGACGAGTAGCGCGTTCTCCATGGAGCCGCTCCCGGTATGTGTCCCCGCCGGGCTCTCGACGCTCCCCAGCGCGAACCCGACAGGATCGTCACCGCAGAGGCCGTGCCAGCCTTGAAGGGACAAATATCGCAGGCAGTTCAATGGTTTGATTGAGATCGACTTCGCAGCCGGGCACATGCATCGTCGCGCACCCGGCAAGCGCGGCCCGGCAGTTTCTGCCGGGTTTAACCGCGGGTTAACCCTGACGCCGGACAGTCGGGTTCGATCGAGCAATCGTGTCCCGTCCCGGAACATCCCCATGTCCAAGAAGAAGAAGCCCGCGCCGGAGGCGGCCGAAGGCGCGGCGCCCGCCGCGGGCGGCGGGGGCAAGAAGAAGCTCATCATGATCGTGGCGGCCGTGGTCCTGCTCGGCGGCGGGGCGGGCGGGTATTTCATGATGAGCGGCTCGGGAGGCGGCCACGGTGAAGCCGGTCACGGCGGGGGAGGCCACGGCGGGGGCGGTCACGGGGCCGAAGCGGCGCACGAGGGGAAGGCGGGAGCGGTCGCCTTCGTGGATATCCAGGAGATGACCGTCAATCTCGCGTCCGAGCCGAACCAGGACCGCCCGCGCTTCCTGCGCTTCAAGCTCGCGCTGGAGGTGAAGGACGCCAAGATCGTGCCCGACGTGCAGCCGCTCCTGCCACGTGTGCAGGACATCTTCCAGGTGTTCGTGCGCGAGTTGAGGGCGAGCGACCTCGAAGGGTCGGGTGGCATCCACAGGCTGCGCGAGGAGCTCCTGCGCCGCGTCAACATCGCGGTCGCGCCGAGCCGCGTCGACGCCGTGCTCTTCAAGGAAGTGGTCGTCCAGTAGCGTGGCCCCGATCCCGAGAACAACGCGTTCGAACCCTGGAGCGACGCCGTGAATCCGTTCATCGCGATGGCGGCCGATCTCCTGATCGCCGTCCTGCTCGTCGCCACCATCCTGACCTGCCTGCGTCTCTCGCGGCGCATGGCGGCGATGAAATCGGACGAGACCGCGATGCGGGCGACGATCGGCGAGCTGATGATCGCGACGGACGCGGCCGAGCGCGCCATCTCTGGCCTGCGCCTCGTCGTCGGTGAAGGCGATCGCGACGTCTCGGAGAGGCTGCGCGCCGCGGAGCGCTGCGCGAGCGATCTGAACGCACGGGTCGCGGCCGGCGAAGGTGTCATCGCCCGGCTCGAACAGATCGCGAGCGCCTCGCGCAAGGCGTTCGCGTTCGTGAACGAGCCGAAGCCGAACCCGACCGCGGACGCGCTGAACGCCGCCTCCCTGTCCGCCCACGCGGTCGCCGAGCGCGCTGCCCGCCGTCTCGGGCGCGCCGCGTGAACCTGCGCCGTCCGGCAGTCCGGCGGCCGTCCGTTCCGCAGTTCCGCCTCGTGGACGGCGTCGTCCTGGCGGCGGTCGCGGTTCTCGCCTTGCGCGTGCTCGGCTTCTTCTCGTCGCTCGACGAGGCCTCCTCGAAGCCGTCCTCGAGCGGGACGGTGCCGGGCTTCGCGCGGGTGCTCTCGCATGCCCGCTCCAACTACGAGCCGGCCGATCCGACCGAGACCGGGTCCGTCCCGGAGCATGGCGCGCCTGCGGAGCATGGGTCGCCGGACCACGGCGCGCCCGCGC
>CAHJXE010000275.1 GCA_903644085.1 Hyphomicrobiales bacterium | reverse complement strand
GAGCTCAGCACATCGCGATGGCCGCCTCTTGAGTTCAAGCTCGTTCGCGAACCGGCCGGCTTGGGCGGCGTGTTAGCCCGGCGAGACCGAACAGCGTGAACACGGTCGCGAAGACGACTACGCTTGCGGCTGCCAGCGTCGGCGCCACGGATAGCGTTACCTCGTCCCACATTTGCTTGGGTAGCGTAGCCGTGAGGCCCCCGCCGACGAAGATCGCGATCGTCAACTCCTCGAAGGAGTGGATGAAGGCCGCGAACAGGCCGCCCTTGATGGCCGGAACCGTGATCCGACGCAGCACCTGCCAGCGACCGGCTCCGAGGGCCGTGGCAGCCCGGTCGAGCGACCAGTCGTGATTTTCAGCGTCGCCGTTAGGATGACGAGCGCGACGGGGATCGACGTCACGGTATGCCCGATGACGAGCCCCGTATCGGTCGCGACGAGCGAGGCCTGAGCGAAGAGGTAGAATAGTGCGACCGCCGTGACGATCGACGGCACGATCATGGGGGTGAGGAACAGCAGGAAGACCGCCCCGCCGAACGCGCTCCGATTCGGCGTGAGCCCGAATACCGCCGGCACTGTGAGGATTAGGGTCAGACATGCGGTGATGAAACCGACCACGAAGGAGCGGATCGTAGCCGAGATCCAGACGGGCGACGACAGGTACTCGGCAAACCAACGCAGTGAATAACCGAGCGGCGGAAAGGACAAGAACGTTGAGCTCGTCAGACTGATCGGCACGACGGCTAGGATCGGCAGGATAAGGACTGCGACCGTGACCACCGCGTACGCGTTAAGTAGCCAGCCGAAGCTTGCGCCGCCGAGCGGGCGCGACGCGCCGGCCTGCAGGATGGTCGCGAGCCGCCCGATCTTGTCGAGGACGAAAGCGCCCACACGCCGTCGCCACCGCCCGGGAGGGCGGATGCCAGAGCCACCCGCGATCGCCGACAACCCGGAACCCGATCGTAGACTAGACAGGTGAGAAGGGCCGAGCCGACCAGCATGGGCGCCACGACGTCCAGGCCGGCCTCGTCGTCGACGGGTGCTCCTCGCGTGACCCGTCCGTGAGGGCCGACATGGCCATGACTGCCTCGGGGTTGCGGGGGCCTACTCGGCGGCCATCGACGCCACTCGTGGCGCCCCGACGGCATGGCGGTTCGGCGGACGCCTAAGGCCGAGATGGTCGCGGAAGGTCGTGCCCTCGTACTCGGTCCGGAAGAGGCCACGCCGCTGTAGTTCGGATACGACGGTGCGGGCGAAGTCGTCTAGGCTGTTCGGCACGACCTGAGGAGCGATCATGAACCCGTCGCCGCCGCCGGAGAGGAACCACTCCTCCATCACGTCCGCTACCTGCTTGGCCGTGCCGCGCACCACGTTACGGCCGCGATTGTAGCGCCGGCTCACCTCACGCAAGGTCAGGCCTTCCCGGATGAGTTCGATGATCGACGCGAAGTAGGCTTGGTGCAGGTTGGAGGATGTAGGGATTCGGTCCTCCGGGATCGGCTCGTCCAACGGCAGGCCCGACAGATCCGCCTCGAGATCTTCGGCGAGAAACTGCCGTGCGACCTCCGGGTGGATGAGGCTCTGCATGTACTGATACTTGGCCTCCGCCTCTTCGACCGTCTCGCCGATGACGGGACTCAGTCCCGGCAGGATCTTTCGCTCGTCCGAAGTTCTGCCGAACTTCGCGAGGCGGCCTTTGAGGTCGCGATAGAAGACCTGCGCCTTGTCGAGCGTGTCGGCGCTGGCGAACACGACTTCGGCGGTCTCGGCCGCGAACTCCTTGCCGTCCTCCGACTGGCCGGCCTGGATGATCACGGGCCGCCCCTGCGGCGTCCTGGCGATGTTCAACGCGCCGTGCACGCGGAAGAAGTCGCCCTGATGATCGGTCACGTGCTGCTTCGCGGAGCCGAAGTAGAGCCCGGTTTCACGGTCCCGCACGAAGGCGTCGTCGTCCCAGCTGTCCCAGAGTTCGCTCACGACGGTGACGCAGTCTCGCGCCCGCTCGTAGCGACGCGCGTGGGGCGGCAGCTTGTCTAGGCCAAAATTGCGGGCCGCATAATCGTTGGCGGAGGTGACGACGTTCCAGGCCGCGCGACCGCCGCTCAGGTGGTC
This sequence comes from Hyphomicrobiales bacterium, assembly GCA_903644085.1. Taxonomy (GTDB): domain Bacteria; phylum Pseudomonadota; class Alphaproteobacteria; order Rhizobiales; family Beijerinckiaceae; genus Enterovirga. Next base: position 2,643 of record CAHJXE010000275.1, on the reverse strand, counting down.
GAGCGAGGCGAATTGCCGGGCTATCTTGTAGGGTTCGAAGAAGCTCGCCGAGACCGTGCCGCCGAGGCCGATCCGGCTCGTGGCCGTCGCGACGGCCGAGAGCAGCGTCACCGGCTCGAACACGTTCATGAACATCGGGAAGCGGCTCTACGCATGGAGGTTGCTCGTACGCGCCGCCGGGGTGTCCGCGATGAAGAAGAGGTCGAACTTCGCCGCCTCGGCCGTCTGCGCCGTCCGCACGTAGTGCGCGATGTCCGTCGAGGCGTCCGCCTTGGTGTCCGGATGTAGCCAGGAAGCCGGATGGGCTCCCGTCGCGTGCATCAGGAGCCCGAGGCTCATCGTCTTCGCGTCGCTCATGACCGTTCTCCTGCGTGTCTTCGACGGATGGTCCGGCTAGCCGCGCTGCTTCAGCTCAGCAGACGCGGACCTTCAAGCGCCCGAACAACCACGCCTTTGCCGACAAAGTCGAGGGCGGGATCGTCCGCCCGCGGGCGGTCTGACTGGGTGTCGCATTACGGCCGCCCGGACTCGCTCGCCAATCGGATGTGACTCTCAAAAGCCACAGCCGCCTGCGGAGTTCACCATCGAACCCGTAAGCTGACAGCCTGAAACCGTTTCGGATTGTGGCAAGTTTCGGGATCGTCTACATCAGAAATAGAACATGGTGTTCCTTGAAAGGCGATGTTTTGACGGGGCTGGATGCGTGCTTTCGGTTCTGCGTGACTTTGAGCCTTGGAGTATGCGTGCTCGCGACGGATGTAAGTGCCGCTGATCTTCGGGGTTCGGTCGACGCTCGCGATAGCAACGCCTCACGTCTCGAAGTCGTCGTGGACGAGCTCTTTCTATTGCGGCAGCGCTGTCAGCGAGATCCGGACTGTATCGCGCCCCGTGTTCTTCCGATTTTCGAAGGAGGACGACGCAGCACGTATGTGAGCGTCGCGATCCCTGTCGATCCAAGGTTTACAGATAGTTACCGACGGTGAGACGGATGGCCGTATCCTTCGCCTGATGCGGAGATGATTAGGCTAGTCGCCCGTCACTTAAATTTGGTCCGCTCGGAACGTTGATCGGGCGACCTTGCGAGGCATGATCGATTTTTGCCGAGTCGAGCGAGTTCGACATTCCGGGATGTATCCCAGACAGTTCAGCGCGTCACGCGTAGGTACTGGCGCAGGTGAGTTGAGTACAAATGGCTAGTCTGATCGACACGAATGCTCGACGGGCGGCATGTTTGGCCGTAGGGCTCCTGATGGTGCTCGGTGGATGTTCTGCATTCCCGACACAAGGACCGTATCCTCAGGCCGTTGCCGGTGGAAAGTTCGAAGATCCGGACAAGGTCCAGTATGTTCTGGCGGATCTAACTCCGTCGATGCTGGTGGCACTCAAGGATACCGCACCAAGAGCTGGTATTCGGGGCACGATCGGAGATCGAAGACCGGCTCCGGAGCTTTTGCTGGGTGTGGGTGACATCCTCGCCGTGACGATCTTCGAGGCGGCCGCGGGTGGATTGTTCATTCCGCAAGAGGCCGGTTCTCGTGCGGGGAACTTCGTGACCCTGCCCAACCAGGAAATCGACAAGGCCGGAGTGATATCGGTTCCTTACGCCGACCTCGTACGAGCTGCCGGACGCACGCTGAGCCAAGTCAAGTTCGATATCGAGCAACGCCTGCGCAACCGGGCGATCGATCCCCAGGCGGTCGTGACACTCGTCGACGGACGCTCGAGCCAAGTCAGCGTGACCGGTGAGGTCAACACGTCGATCCGCTACACGTTGTCCAAGTCTGGAGAGCGCCTCCTCGACGCGATCGCTCGTGCCGGAGGACCACGCTACCCTGCTTTCGAGACTTACGTCACACTCAGGCGTGGCTCGCGGACCGCCAAAGCCTACCTGAACCAGATCATCGAGAGCCCGGACGAGAACGTCTACCTCTACCCGGGCGATACGGTCGTTCTCAACCGCGAGTTCCGGAGCTTCATGGCTCTCGGGGCGTCGGGCCAGAATGGGCAGATCAACTTCGACAACGAGACGTTGTCCCTGTCTCAGGCGCTCGGGAAGGCCGGCGGTATCCTGGACTCGCGGGGAGATCCGGCGGAGAGCTACGTCTACCGCCTCGAGTACAAGAAGACTGTCGCCGAGATGGGGTACGACACGACCCCTTATCTTACCCCGATGGTGCCGGTGATCTATCGCGTGAACCTACGGGAGCCGGACGGCTTCTTCCTGGCGGGCAAGTTCATGATGCGCGACGGCGATGTCCTGTTCGTGTCGAACGCTCCGATCGCCGAGATCACCAAGCTGCTTGCCCTGCTTCAACTTGGGGCGAACAGCGTGGCAGACGTCAACGTCGCCCGGGTCGCGATCAGGGGCGGGCGGCAGTAGCCGCCTCCGATCGGTGCTGACCCACGCGTCTCGCGTCGCCGCGTGGGCAGTCGTCGCGCTCGCGCCGTTTCCCTTCGGCTCGGTCGAGCCCGTCTGGGTCTGCATCTGGTGCGTCGTGTTGGGCGCCAGCCTCGTGAGCGCCGACCTGCAGTTCCTGACCCCGCGCAAGCTGCGTCTGCTGGTGTCTTTACTCGTCGCCGTTGCGGCCGTGGTTGTGGCGGTGACGATACAGTCGCTTCCTCCGGAGCCGTGGCTTCCCGCCC
>CAHJXE010000274.1 GCA_903644085.1 Hyphomicrobiales bacterium | reverse complement strand
GGCCAGAAGCTCGTCGCGCTGCTGATCAACATCGACGACGTCCACAGCCTGGGCGCCGAGGCCGCCCAGGGCCTACTTCTCGCCACCCCGTTCTACTGGGACATGAACGACGACACGCGCGCCTTCTCCAAGCGCTTCTACGAGGGCCACAAGTCGATGCCGACCATGCACCAGGCGGGCGTCTACTCGGCGGTGTCCCACTACCTGAAGGCGATCCAGGCGACAGGCACGGACGAGGCGAAGGCGGTGGTCGCCAAGATGAAGGCGACGCCGATCCACGACTTCTTCGCCCAGGACGGCTACGTCCGCGAGGACGGCCGCATGGTCCACGAGATGTACCTGATGCAGGTGAAGACCCCGGCCGAGTCGAAGGGCGAGTGGGACCTCTACAAGCAGCTCGCGAAGGTGCCGGGCGACGAGGCGTTCCGGCCTCTGTCGGAGGGCGGCTGTCCGTTCGTCACGGGCGCCAAGTAGTGCGGCAACCGCTCGCCGACCGGCGAATCCTTCTCGTCATCGGCGGCGGCATCGCGGCCTACAAGGCGCTCGACCTCATCCGGCGGCTGCGCGAGCGCGGCGCCTCGGTGCGCTGCATCCTGACCGCCGGGGCGCAGGCCTTCGTGACCCCGCTCGCCGCCTCGGCGCTCTCGGGCCAGCGCAGCCACACCGACCTGTTCGACCGCGAGGACGAGGCGGATATCGGGCATATCCGCCTTGCCCGCGACGCCGACGCGATCGTGGTCGCGCCCGCGACCGCGAACCTGATGGCCAAGATGGCGGGCGGCCACGCGGACGACCTCGCGACGACCGTGCTCCTCGCCACCACGCTCCCCATCCTGATCGCGCCTGCGATGAACGTCCGGATGTGGGCGCACCCCGCGACCGTTCGCAACCTCGCGACACTGCTGGGCGACGGCGTCCGGGTCGTCGGACCGAACGCGGGCGCCATGGCGGAGGCCGAGACGGGGCCGGGCCGCATGTCAGAACCGGTCGAGATCGCGGACGCCGTGGAGCGGATGCTGGCTGAGCTTCAGTCGACGCGAGGACGACAACTATCACCTCTGGGCGAAGGGCGCGGTGCACCTCTCCCCGAGGGGGAGAGGTCGAGTCGGCGTAGCCGGCCGGGTGAGGGGGAAGCACCTTCTCCTGATAGCGCGCTCCCCCTCACCCTGCCCTCTCTCCACCGGGGAGAGGGTTCCCCGCGCCCCACGAAGGCGCTGCACGGCCGGCACGTCCTCGTCACCTCGGGCCCCACGCACGAGCCGATCGACCCGGTGCGCTACATCGCGAACCGCTCGTCCGGTCGGCAGGGGCACGCGATCGCGGCGGCGGCCGCCGAGGCCGGCGCGCGCGTGACGCTCGTGTCAGGACCGGTCGCGATCCCGGACCCGGCCGGCGTCGAGGTCGTGCATGTCGAGACCGCGCGCGAGATGCTGGATGCCGTCGAGGCGGCGCTGCCGGCCGATATCGGGGTCTTCGCGGCCGCGGTGGCGGATTGGCGGGCCGAGGCGCAAGCCGGCCAGAAGCTCAAGAAAGATGGCGGCGCGATCCCGCCGCTCCAACTCACTGAGAACCCCGACATCCTGGCGACGATCGCGCACCGCACGACGGGCCGGCCGCCACTGGTGGTCGGGTTCGCGGCCGAGACGGAGCACGTGCTGGAGCACGCGCGCGCGAAGCTCGCCCGCAAGGGCTGCGACCTCATCGTGGCGAACGACGTGTCGGCCGGGGGCGGGGTGATGGGCGGCACGCACAACGCCGTCCATCTGGTCGGCGCGACCGGCGTCGAGACCTGGCCCAGCCTCGACAAGGAGGAGGTCGGGCGGAGGATCGTGGCGCGGCTGGCGAACTTGGTGTCAGCCCGACCCTAGAGCCGGGAGGCAGGCGCTACTCCGTCCCGATCGTGTGACGGAGGCTCGACAGCTTGACGCGCTTCGGCGGCTCGGGCGGGGCCTCGTACTTCGCGAGCAACGCCACGACCGTCCGGCTCGACCGGGCCGGCGGCAGCGCGGAGGCGGCTGGGGACGATCCGGTCTTCGTGGATTCGGCCTTGGCATTGCCGGTCCGGGTCGTCGCGGGCCGCTGCGGCGTCGCGGCGGCCAACACGATCTTCGCCGGCTGCTTCGGCTCGAACCTGGATCTTGGCTCGATCCGGGCCAGGGCGACGGGCTGAGCCTTCGCGTCAGGCCTCGTGTCGGGCTTGGCGGCGAACCGTGACGGCTCGTGCCGCACGACCGACAGGCTCGCCACCACGAAGGACGGCTTCGGCACGGCCACGACCGGGATCGGCGCGTAGGAGCGGGCCGGCGCGACCCGCGCGGGCGCCTCCTCCTCCTCGCGCGGCGTGGAGAGCGAAGCGGTCACGATCGCGGGCTCGGAGGGCTCGACGCGGCGGCTCGCCATCTGCATGGCGCGGCCGCGTAGGCTCGCGGGCAGGAGCGCCTGCTCCTCGCGGTCCGCGAGCGACGCGACCATGATCTGCGATTGCGTCGGGTTCGTCTTCTTCTCGTAGAAGGCATTGCCGCCCGCGACCGCCACGTAGTGCATGTTGTGGTAGGGATATGTGTATCCGGCCGTGTGGAAGTGGAGCGCGGACCCGACCTGCTCGTTGCGCTCGCCCGCGATCACCCGGTCCGCGACCGACGCCACGCGCGTCGTGGCCCGCGAGGTCATCGGGTTCGTCATCACGCCCGGCGCGAACTGGTTCGGCTGGCCGACCACGCCGCAGATCGATTTCGGGTATTTCGCGTCCTGTACGCGGTTCATCACCACCGTGCCGACCGCGAGCATGCCCTCCTCGCTCGACCGGTTCGATTCGAAATACATCGCGCGCATCAGGCATTCGCGCTCGTCGGTCGCGGAGACGAGATGCGTGCCTGCGCCGCCGAACCGGGCGTCGAAGGAGCCGCAGCCACCCAGACCGGCCGCGATGAGCGCCGCGACCATGAGACCGAGAGGCCGGCCGGAGGCCGGTCGGATCGGGATGCGGACCATGTCGTCGACTCACGAATACCAGGTGCAAGGGCCACGCGACCCTGCCGAACGGGCCGAGAGGCGCCATTCGGCGGATCGCCCGGTGTGGCCCGAGCGCGTCGACGGAGACGATTGTCGCGAACTCGATAACGCCGGGTTAACCAGGGTTCGTTGGGCACCCGGGAGATATGCTTCCCTGTCGGTCAGGTTAAATCCTCTCCATGTGACCGCGCGTCCCTTCTCATAGGTCGCCGGACTTTCTAATCTGGCGGAGGACGTTCGGCCTCCGGGGTCCAGATCCGCGACCCGTAGACGCCATCATTTTGGGATCGATGCCGACCAACGCCCTCTACCGGACGAGACGCGCCTGCGCCCGGACGGCCGGGGCGCTCCTGTGCCTCGCGGCGGCCGGGTGCCAGACGCTGGTGCCGGATGCGGCCGTGCCGATTCCGACCGGGTTTCGCGAAGCGGACCGCCGGGCCGCCGAACCCGTCCACGCCACCTGGGTGCGCGGCTTCGGCTCCCCCGAGCTGACGCGGCTGGTCGCGGGCGCGCTCGCGGACAACCTCGACATCGAGGCCGCGCTCCAGCGCATCAACCAGGCCGAGGGGCAGGCGGTGATCGCCCGCGCGGCGCTCTACCCGACACTCGGCCTGTCGTCGGACAACTCGCGCCAGCTCACCTCCGGCTCGGGGTCGCGTAGCGTCTCGACGAACTCCGCCGCGCTCGGCCTCGCGACGGGCGGCGGAGGCTTCACGTCGAACTCGTTCCAGCTCGGCCTCAACGCCAGCTACGAGCTCGACCTGTTCGGCAAGAACCGCTTCGCGGCGGGCTCGGCTGACGAGACAGCGCGCGCCAGCCGCTTCGACCGCGACACGGTCGCGCTCTCCACGGTCGCGAGCGTCGCGAACACCTACTTCTCCGTCTTGGCGTCGCAGGACCGCCTGCGCATCGCGGAGGACAACCTGCGCATCGCGTCGCGCGTGCTGGACGCGGTGCGCGGCCGGCTCGGCGTCGGGACCGGCACCGCGCTCGACGTCGCGCAGCAGGAGAGCGTAGTGGCGACGCAGCGCGCGCAGATCCCGCCCTTGCGCCTCCAGCTCGCGCAGGACCGCAACACGCTCGCGGTGCTGATCGGCCGCACGCCGGAGAGCGTCCGGGTCGCGGGTGGCGGGCTCGACCGTCTGCGGTTGCCGGGCGTGCGGGCCGGCCTCCCGTCGCAGCTCCTGCTGCGCCGCCCGGACATCGCGCGCGAAGAGTCGAACCTCGCGGCCGCCGAACTCAACGTCGCGTCGGCGCGCGCCGCCTTCTTCCCGACGATCCAGCTGACGGCGGGCGGCGGCTTCCAGAGTGCGGCTTTGGGCGGCCTGTTCGGCGCGAACTCGACCTTCTACTCACTCGCCGCCGGGCTGACCCAGCCGATCTTCGACGCGGGCTCGTTGCAGGGCCAGCTCGCCGTGCAATCGGGCCGCGCTGCCGAGACCGCCGCCACCTATCGAAAAGCCATCATCCAGTCGTTCACGGACGTGGAGAACGCTCTGGTGGCGATCCGCCAGGACGCGGAGCACGAGGCGCGGCTCCGGGAGGCGGTCGCGGCGTCGCGTCGCGCGCTCGACATCACGGAGCAGAGATTGCGCGAGGGCACCATCGACGTCGTGACGCTGTTCAACATCCAGACGACCCTGTTCAACAACCAGGATGCGCTCGCGGTGGTGCGCCTGCTGCGCTTCCAGGCCGCCGTGTCGCTGTTCCAGGCGCTCGGCGGCGGTTGGACGCAGGGGAGCGCGGTCGCGGTCGCGCGGCTCGACCCGCCGG
>CAHJXE010000273.1 GCA_903644085.1 Hyphomicrobiales bacterium | reverse complement strand
AGGACTAGGTGGTGGAGCTGAGCGGGATCGAACCGCTGACCTCTGCAGTGCGATTGCAGCGCTCTCCCAGCTGAGCTACAGCCCCAATCCGACGCGGCTTGTAGAGTGGTGGAGCAGCGCCTGTCAACGCTTCCGTCTGGCTCGGGTCAGGGGAAAGGGAGCTACGCTGGATTGTGGGTAGCGGGGCGACCGGGTGGCGCGATCTGACGGGCGCTCGGTGACCTTAGTCCCGTCTTGGAAGGTGCCGCCCGGCGACGACCTTCGGAGGCCGATGCGAGCCTGAATGCGGCCGAGGGCGGTCGCCACGTGGTAGTCCAAGCGGGAGACGCGTCCGGGACGACCATATCCTGGACAGCGGGATCGTGCGGGAGATGGCGCGGCGACCCGAGCTCAAGCCTCGCGATCCGCCCGCCCCGCCCAGCGCGAGCGTTGGATCACGAGATCAGCCGCGACGCGGGCGGGATCCCCGATTGCCCGTTAGGCCGCGGCGGCGAGGCCCGTGAGGCCGGGACGTCCTAGCCGCAGGAAGCCGATCTCGTGGGCGGTCGCGCCGTCCCCCGTCGCGAGGTCTGCCACGATCTCCCCGATCACGCTGCAGAACTTGTAGCCGTGCCCCGAGCAGGGCGAGACGAGCACGACTTGGGCGTGGTCGGGGTGGTGGTCCAGGATGAAGTGCTCGTCCGGCGTGTTGGTGAACATGCAGCTGCGCAAGGCCATCGTGTCGCCCGCGCCGTCCGGGAAGTAGCGCGACGCGAAGGCGCGCAGGAGCCGCTCGTCGGCGGCGTCGGGCTCGCGCCGGACCGTATCGGCGGAACTCGTCTCGCCGAGATGGTGGTAGCGGCCGAACTTGAAGCCGGGCACATCGTAGACCGGCAGACCGTAATAGCGGCCTTCCTCGACCTGGAGGTTGAACACGGGGAAGCGATCCGGCCCGAACAGATCCGGGCGCTTGGGTTGCAGCCAGGCGAGGACCTGACGCTCGGGTACGGCGATCCGCCGGAGGACCGGCGCGAGGTCGCCCATCCAGGCGCCCGCCGCGATCACGAGGCGCTCGGCCTCGTAGCGGCCGTGGTCGGTCGTCACCACGACGCCGTCTCGGCCCGGCCCGACGCTCCAGTCGAGCACCTGCTCGCGGGCGTGGATCTGCGCCCCATGCGCCTGCGCGGCCCGGACGTGGGCGACAACCGCGCGCTCGCTCGCCACAAGCCCGCCTTCGGCCTGGAACACGCCGCGATGGGTGGCCGGCAGCCGGTAGCCCGGGAACCGCTCGTTGATCTGCCCGCCCGTCAGGATCTCGTGCGGGATGTCGTGCAGGCGCGCCGAGGCCAGCGCACCCTGGAAGAGCGGGTCGTCCTCACGGCTCGCGTCGACGGACCCCGTGATGACGAGCAACTCCTCGCCCGTCTCCGCCTCGATCTCGCGCCACAGAGCGTAGGCGCGCCGCAGCAGCGGCACGTAGGCCGGGTGCTCGTAGTAGGGCAGCCGGATGATCCGGCTGATCCCGTGCGAGGAGCCCATCGCGTGCGGGATGTCGTAGCGCTCGAGGGCGAGCACCCGCCGGCCCCGGCGCGCGAGCTGCCAGGCGGCGGCGCTCCCCATCCCGCCCACGCCCACGATGATCACGTCGTGGCTCACGAAGCGACTCCGCCCAGATGTCGCCGGCCGGCGACCAGGCCGGGAGGCTCCGCTGCCCGTCACGACCGTCGGCACTGTCATGCCCGAACCGGAGCGGTCGATCGAGAGCCGGATATGCACCCTCGACGGCAACCCGGTCGACCCGCCCCTTCGCGCGACAGGCCGTCGCATGCGATCCACGTTCGCGGGAGGAGCGGTCGTCAGCGCGGCAGAAGTCGGGTCACCTCCTGGCGCATGTCGTGCAGCGCGTCCTCGGGCGTCGCCTTCTGTTCGACGACGCGCGCGATGCTGTCGACCATGGTCTGCGTGACCTTGACCCCGTTCTGGCCCGGGAAGGCGTACCACGGAATGCTGATGTCCATCTGCGACAGGCCGGCCCGGAACAGCGGGTTCTTCTCGTAGAAGGGCTTGAGGTAGCGCGCGTCGGTGGCCGCGAGGTCGTTCGTCGGCACGTAGCCGGTCCCGGGGACCACCACGGACTGCCCGAAGGGACCCGCGCAGAACTTGACGAACTCGAAGACGGCGCCCTGCCTCGCCGGGTCCTTGGTGAACATCACGGCCGCGTTGCCGCCCGTCGGCAGGCGCCCCCGGGCGGCGTCGATCACCGGCATCTTGCTCGTGCGCAGGTCGAACTTGTCGCCGACGCCGTTCATGATCGAGCGGAGCGCCCCCGTGGTCCAGAAGAACATCCCCATCCGGCCCGACTGGAAGGTCTGGACCATGGCGTCGGACGTGAGGCCCGGCATCCCGCCCTCCTTCACCATCCGGTCGATCAGCCGGAGGGAGGCGAGCCCTTCGGGACCGTCGAACGCGACCTTCTTCTCGTCCGGCGTCAGCATCGTGCCGCCGTGCCCGAACAAGAGGGCGGAGAACATCCAGTCGTCGCCCATCCAGCGGTAGCCCATGCCGACCGTGCCGTCGCCGAGCGCCTGGATCCTGGCCGAGAGCTTCAGCACATCGTCCCAGTTCGTCGGCATGTGGTCCGGGTCGCCGCCTGCTTTCCGCACGAGGTCGGCGTTGTAGTAGAAGATCGGGTTCGAGCTCGCGAAGGCGAGGCCCATCTGTTTGTCGCCGGATTTCGCGAGGTCGAGCAGGTTGTCGGAGAACCCCTCCGACTTCATGTTCGCGTCCTCGGCGATGAGCGGGTTCAGATCCACCCCGACGTTGCGCTCCGCGAGGACGCGCAACCGGTTCAGCCCGATGAAGCTCACGTCCGGCATCTGCGGCGAGTTCGCCTGGCGCAGCATGAGCTGGAGGCCGTCCTCGTAGGTGGGCGAGGGCGCCGTGAAGGTGATCTTCACGTTCGGGTGCTGCCTCACGTACTCGGCCGAGATCTGGTCCATGACGGACTTGAAGAAGCCCGGCATCGGGTAGTGGACGACGATCTCCGTCTGGTTCTGGGCCTGGACAGGCGCGGACCAGAGCGCGACGGCGGTCGCGGCGGCAGTGAACCAACGGCGCATGGGAATGTCTCCTGGGGGGTGGTTGGACGAGAGTGCGGTTCAGCCCTTCAGGCCCGTCATCGTCATGCCGTCGATGAAGGTGCGCTGGGCTGCGAGGAACAGGAGGACGAGCGGCAGGGTCACGACCACGGTCGCGGCCATCAGCGCCCCGTGGTCGTCGCCGACCTCGGCGGCCCGGAAGAAGAGCAGCCCCAGCGGCGGCGTCGCGAGCTGCGGCTGCGTGATCGTGATGAGTGGCCAGTAGAGGTCGTTCCAGTGCGCGACGACCGAGAAGACCGCGAAGGCCGTCGCGGCGGGCCGGGCGTTCGGGAGCACGATGCGCCAGACGATGTCCCCCTCGCCGAGCCCGTCGAGGCGGGCGGCCGCGATCAGGTCGTCCGGCAGCGCCCGGATGAACTGCCGGAACAGGAAGATCGCGAAGGCGGACAGCGCGAAGGGCGCGACCAGCACCGTGTAGCTGTCGAGAAGCCCCGTTTCCCGGGCGACCGCGTAGAGCGGGATCGACAGGGCGTGGATCGGCACGAGGAGGCCGAGCATCACGAGGCCGAACAGCAGCTCGCGGCCGCGAAAGCGCAATTTCGCGAGCGCGTAGGCGCAGGGCAGCGCGAACAGGATCTGGAAGACGAGGATCAGCGCGCAGACCCACACCCCGTTCGATAGGATGCGGAGCATCGGGACGCGGCTGAACGCCTTCGCGTAGTTCTCCCCGGCCGCCCAATGCGTCGGGATCAGCGAGAAGCTCGTCGAGAAGATCTCGGTCTGCGGCTTGAACGAGGCCGAGATCATCCAGGCATAAGGGTACAGCATGAAGGCCGCACCCGCCGTCAGCAGGGCGAGGCGGAGCACCCGGAAGGTGGGCGAGACGGCGGGGGTCATCCGTAATGGACCTGCCGGTCGAGGAGTCGTGTCTGCACGAGGAGCAGCAGGAGCAGCACCGCGATGAACACGACCGCCATCGCGGACGCGGCCCCGGTTCGCAGGAACACGAACCCTTCCTGGTAGATCGACCAGAGCAGCACCTCGGACCCCCTGGCCGGTCCGCCCTGCGTCAGCGTCGCGACCGTGTCGAACACCTTGACGGCATTGATGATGGTGATCGTCACGACGAAGAGCGTGGTCGGCCCGAGCAGCGGCCAGGTGACGAGCCGGAACCGCTCCCAAGCCGATCGGGCACCGTCGATCTCGGCCGCCGCGTAGAGCTCGCGGTTGATGGTCGTCAGGCCGGCCAGGAACAGCACGGTGTTGAAGCCGATCGCCTGCCAGATGCCGATCAGCGCGAGCGCCATGAGGACGGTGTCGGAGGAGCCGAGCCAGTTCACGGCCGGGAGGCCGACGACGCCGAGGATCACGTTCAGCGGCCCGCCGATCGGATGCATCAGGTATTGCCAGACCGTCGCCATCGCGACCGTCAGGGACACGACCGGCAGGAAGAATGCGGAGCGGAACAGGGTCCGGCCGGGCAGGTCCGCCTCGATCAGGAGCGCGACCGCGAGCCCGATCGCCACGGAGGCCGGCGTCACGGTCGCGACGTAGATCGCCGTGTTGAGGCATGAGCGCCGGAAGGTGCTGTCGGCGAGGAGGTCGCGATAGGCGTCGAGCCCGATGAAGTGCCAGTCGGGTGCGCCGAGCTCCGCATCCGTCAGCGACGCCGCCAGGATCGCGAGCGTGGGCAGCACGAGAAGCATAACCATGAGGAGGGCGGCCGGCCCGGCGAGCCG
>CAHJXE010000272.1 GCA_903644085.1 Hyphomicrobiales bacterium | reverse complement strand
TGGACATCGAGAAGGCGCATCATCCGGTCGCGCACGACCTTCGCGACGATCGACGCGGCGGCGATGGACGGGATCTTGGCGTCGCCCTTGACGATGGTGTGGACGGGGCAGGGCATGTGCGGCGCGTCGTTGCCGTCGACCAGCGCGACGTCCGGCAGGCAAGGGAGGGCGGCGAGCGCCCGGCACATCGCGAGGAGCGAGGCCTGGCGGATGTTGATCCGGTCGATCTCGGCCGCCGAGACGGACGCGATCCCGACATGGGCCGCGTCGAGGATCTCCAGGAAGAGCTCCTCGCGCCGCTCGGCCTGCAGCGCCTTCGAATCCGCGAGGCCGGCCGGCACGCGGCGCATGTCGAGCACCACCGCGGCCGCCACGACCGGGCCGGCGAGCGGCCCGCGCCCGACCTCGTCCAGGCCGGCGATCGTGCCGTGGCCGCAGCGCTTCAGGTGGCGTTCGCGGGTGAGCTTCAGGGGTGCGGGCGGCATGCAGGGTGCGATTCGGTATGTCGGCCAAGTTCGCGGCATCCCGCGCGCCTGTCACCTGCGGCGCGGTCGTCATCCACACGTGTCGGGCCGCCCTCAGATCGGTCGCTTGGACACCAGCGCGTTCCAGCCCTCGGTCGTCAGCCGTTCGCCGAGCACGTCCAGGATGCCCTCGAGGTTGTCGAGTGCGGCGTGAAGCGAGGTGGTGTCTGCGTGGCCGCTCGGCACCCGGGCCTCGACGGCCGCCTCGGCTGGGACGGGCGAATGGCCCGCGAGCCCGGCGAGACGCACCGCCGTCCGCTCTGCTCTCGCCAGGATCGGCGCGAGGTCGCCCGCGGGCCGTTCGACTTGGCTGCCTGTCGCGAAGCTGCGAACCCAGAAGACGCAGGACAGGATCGCCGGAAGCTCGGCCGGCGGCCGCCCCCACCAGACGAGCGCCCGCGAGGCCTGGAGCGGACGGAGCGCCGCCCGGAGGTCGCGGAAATGCCGGTCGGCCTGCCGCATGGTGGCGACCGGATTGGCCTCGCCCGTCGCGAGGTGGCGCGCCGAGAGCCGCATCACCTCCGCGAGCGTCACGAGAAGCCGGCCCCCGATCGCGTGCACGACGTCGCGCGTGCGGGTCGGCAGGACGAAGATCTCCACTAGGATGGCGGCCGCGGCCCCGATCGCGGTCTCTTCGAGGCGCAGCACCAAAATCGTCTCCGCCTGCGCGCCGAGGAGGCTGTAGAGCAGGCCCAGGAACACGGTCACGCAGAAGATCGCCAGCGTCTGCGAGATCGCGAACACGTAGGCGAGCCCGAACACGCACACGACGAGACCCGCGGCCTGCGAGTAGACGTGTCCGGACAGGGCGACGCTGACGACGACGCCGACGAGGAGCCCCGCGACGGTGCCCCAGACCCGTTGCACGCCCTTGAAGATCGTCTCGCCGCGCGAGCGGGCGTTCAGGAACACGAGGTAGGCCGTCAGCACGGCCCAGAACCAGCGATCGGGGGAGATCAGGTGGCCGGCCACCATGCTGATCACGACCGCGAGACCCGCGCGCGTCGCCTGCCGCCAGGCCGGGCGCGGACGCTTGCGCGATGCCCACGCGCCGAAGGATGGTGTCGCACCGGGACGCCGGGGCTCCGGTAAGACGGCGCGGGAGAGGTGGTCCGCGGCGCGCTCGACCTCGTCCAGCGCTGCCGTGAGCGCGGAGGCGGAGGAGTCGCGCATGCGCAGAGGCGACCAGCGGCTCGCGTTGAGGCGCATTGCGGTCAGCCGGATGCGGGCGCGGTCGGCGCGCGGAAGGGGTGTGGCGGCCGCTTCCTCGGCGACCTGCGCCAGCGCCAGCTCCAATCGCAGCAGCATCGAGCTCAAGCGGAGGGCCGCCTCGGGTTCGAGGACGGCGAGCTGGTCCTCGGCCGCCAGGATGGTCTCGTTCAGGTCCGCGAAGAGCCGCCTCTGCCGTAACCGTAGCGCGGGGTCCGGCTCCGCTCCGACCGCGTGGAGCAGCATCGCTCCGTGGTGCTCGACCGTGCGGATGATGCGTTTCAACGCCGCGGGCGAGCGCTCCGGCACGACCACGAACCCGACCAGGAGGACGACCCCGAGTGCGACTCCGTAGCCCAGCAACGCCGAGGGTACGTGGGCAGGGTCGGCGTGCAGGAACAGCGCGAGATAGGAGGCCACCACAGCCATAAGACCGCCTGCGACCGCCCGGGGCCCGCGCGTCTGGACGGCGACCGCCCCGAAGAGCAGCGCCACGAAGCCGGCCTCTCCGACGAGCGGCCAGATCGCGAGGAGCCCGGTCACGACGGTGCTGAGCGCCCCCGACAGCGCCATCGTGACGATCGTGATCAGGCGCTGGCGCGGCGAGGGGTCGCGTGGAAGCGACGCCGCCATCAGGGCGAACACGATGCCGCTCCCGAGGCCGAGCGGAGAGACCGCACCCTCGGCGAGCATGAAGCCGAGGATCGCGGCGGCCAGCACCGAGGCGAGCGTGGTCCGGCAGGCCGAGCGGAGCCGCATGAGCCCCGGGTCGGATGCGAGAAGCTCGGACCAGAGCCGGCCGCCGGACCTGCGGGTTCTCTTCGGTATGACGATCTGCAACTTCATCCCGGACTCGAAGGTCGGCAGCGCCGTCGATGCACACCGTCTTCGTATGCCACGTGATGGCCGAGCACGCAGGTGCCAACCTGACCCCGAGCCCCGCGTCGAGGCTTTCGCGACCCTCCCGGTCCGGCTAAGACGACGCTCTCATCGGCACCACAGGACGGACGCGAGCATCATGGCACGGATCACGCTGAGGCAGCTCCTCGATCACGCGGCCGAGCATGGCTACGGCGTGCCGGCCTTCAACATCAACAACATGGAGCAGGCGCTCGCCATCATGGAGGCGGCGAACGCGACCGATGCGCCCGTCATCATCCAGGCGTCCCGCGGCGCGCGCACCTACGCGAACGACATCATGCTGAAGCACATGATGGACGCGGTGACGGAGATCTACCCGGCGATCCCCGTCTGCGTTCATCTCGACCACGGCAACGCGCCCGCGACATGCATGACGGCCATCCAGGCGGGCTTCACCTCCGTGATGATGGACGGCTCGCTGAAGGCCGACGGCAAGACGCCGGGCGACTGGGACTACAACGTCCACGCCACGAAGACCGTGACCGACATGGCGCATCTCGGCGGCATCTCGGTCGAGGGCGAACTCGGCGTGCTGGGCTCGCTCGAGAGCGGGCAGGGCGAGGCGGAGGACGGCCACGGGGCCGAGGGCGTGCTCTCGCACGACCAGCTCCTGACGAACCCCGACGAGGCGGTGAAGTTCGTGGCCGAGACGAAGGTCGACGCGCTCGCGGTCGCGATGGGCACGAGCCACGGCGCCTACAAGTTCTCGCGCAAGCCCGACGGCGCCGTGCTCGCCATGAACGTGATCGAGGAGATCCACGCCAAGCTGCCCGGGACGCACCTCGTGATGCACGGCTCCTCCTCGGTCCCGCAGGAGCTGCAGGACATCATCAACGCCAACGGGGGCGAGATGAAGCCGACCTGGGGGGTGCCCGTCGAGGAGATCCAGCGCGGCATCAAGCACGGCGTACGCAAGATCAACATCGACACCGACAACCGCATGGCGATGACCGGCCAGATCAGGAAGATCCTGACCGAGAACCCGTCCGAGTTCGATCCCCGCAAGTACCTCAAGCCCGCCATGACCGCGATGACGAAGCTCTGCCGCCAGCGGCTGGAGGAGTTCGGCACCGCCGGCCAGGCGTCCAAGATCAAGCGCGTGATCACCTTGGCCGAGATGGCGGTGCGCTACGCGAAGGGCGAGCTCGACCCGCGGATGTCTGGGCTGACGCGCGCCGCCGCGGAGTAAGCAGATCGCCGCCTGCGAGGAGGCACACACGTTCGGTTGTGGCGCTGGCGACGTTTCAGGAATGGGAGTTCCTCAGGGCCAGCATTCGGCAGCGGCTCGTCAGGGAGCTGACGCCACGCTTTCATGGGCTTCGGCTGGAGGCGATCGATCGCGAGGCGTTGCGTGAGGCGGCAAGCTGGAGCGGCCGCCGCTACCCGCATTGGAACTGGGCGACGTTCGTTCGGGATCGTGGTCATAGCCGTTTCGAGCTGTCGATCTGGATCGACACCCGGCTCTGCGGACTTGCGGTCGGCTCACGTGGACCGGGTCGATTGGAGATCGACTACGTGGAAGGTGAGCCGGCGCGTGACGGCCCCTTGCGAGGTCATGTTGCGGAGATTGCGATCGCGTGCGCAGAGCTTCACGCCGCTGCGATCGACGTGTCCGAGGTCCGGATCGTGAGGCCCGTCCCAGCGTTGCTTGCCTGGTACGCCAAGCGTGGTTATCGCGATGTCGTCGCGCGTGGGTTCGAGATCGAGTACATTTCACGATCCTGGTAGGAGCACGTCATGATGTCTGCGAACGACAGGCGTTTGCGTCGAAAGATGTCTCAGATGTCCGCGGCTAAACCGTTCGCGAAGTTCGGCGGTAGATCGCGATGGATCGAGGCCGCGTCCGGCAATCCGAGCCGCCTTCGGCGCACGATACGGAAGATGCGGTCTGACGACGCGCTGACAAAAGCTCTCGCACGTGTCGAGGAGGCCGTCCCGGGCGTCATGCAGCGCTTCTTCGATGCGTCTAATGAGTCTGATTGGCCCGCGAGCGAGCCTGAAGTCAGTGGGCCACCTCGGATCGAGGCTCTCTGAGCAAAACGGCCGCCGGAGGCGATGATGCGTAACGCTTTGATGGCGGTGTTGCTCATGATGCTGTCGGCCGTGAGCGCCTCCGCGCAGGACGAGACGGGGTGGAAGACCGCCTGGGTCGGGTCCGCGCAGGGGCCTTACCCGGTCGG
>CAHJXE010000271.1 GCA_903644085.1 Hyphomicrobiales bacterium | reverse complement strand
ACCCGGTAGCCGGCGGCCGCGAGCCGGAGCCCGAGATCCGCGTCCTCGGTGACGTTCCAGGCATCCCACCCGCCGAGCCCGCGCAGGATGTCGCCGCGCAGGTGGTTCGAGGTCCCGCCCAGCATGACCGGCAGGTCGAAGCGCGCGAGCGCCGGGTTCAGCACGTCGAAGAGGGCCGCATACTCGATCGTGAAGAATCGCGTCAGGATCCCGTCGCGCGTGTTGTCGATGGCGAGCCGCGCCTGCAGGCAGGCGACGTCCGGCGGCGACCGCGCGAAGATCGAGACCGCGAGCCGGAGCTGGCCCGGGTCGGGCACGTCCTCGGCGTCGTAGACGACCACGTACTCGCCGCGCGCGAGGGCGAGCGCCACGTTCAGCGCGCGCGGCTTGGTGCGCGGCTCGCCCGGCGGCACGACCACGACCTCGACATGGGCGGGGATGTCGGCCTCGGCGAGAGCCGCGGCGGTCTCGTGGTCGTCGCTCTCGACCGCGATCTTGATATCGAGCTTCGCACGCGGGTAGTCGAGCGCCGTGAGCGCCTTGAGCAGACGCGGCAGGACTCGTCCCTCACGGTAGAGCGGCACGACGACCGTGTAGACCGGAAGGTCGCGCCCACTCGCCCGTGGTGGCGGGCGCTCGGGTCCGGTCGGGACGCGCTCCAGGATCGATGCGAGGCGTGGGACCGTGCCGGCCAGGAACACGAGGCCGAGCACGATGGAGCCCGCCTGCCAGACCGAGGCCGGCCAGACGACCGACCCTGATCCCAGCGCGAAGCTCGCGGCCAGCATGCCCCAGAGCTGCCCGACCGTCATGCCGCCGTGGAAGCTGAGATGCGGGCTCGCGCGCGGCAGCCCGTCGGCGGCCGCGGCCGCGATCGGTCCCGCACGCGCCGTCATCACGTGGGACATGATCGAGGCGGGCGTGGTGATCGCGAGCCGCGGAGGCGGCACGCCCGCCGCGAGGAGCTGGACGACCTGATCGCCACGCGGCGCGAACGCGAAGCCGTGGGGTTCGTCTGGCCCGAGCGGCACGAGGCCCGTCAGGACGGCCTCCGGAAAGCGCGCGAAGGCGTGGACACGCAGCGTCTCCAGGAACGGCAGTCCCGTCTCGCGTGCCAGCGCCCGGTAGAAGGCGTCCGCGTCGAGCAGGCCTTCGCGGATCAGCGCGACATCGGCCGTGACGCCGCAATGTTGCGCGATATCGGCCGCCCGACGGAGCGTCGCCGACGGTATGCCATGATGCGCCAGGAACGCGATCTCGGGCGGCGGCACCGCCCTGTTTCCGGCTCTCTCGAATCCATCCCCCAACACGCAGCACTCCGGGTGACAGGCTCATCAAAGCGGATCGCGCGTCCGAACGGAAGCGGGCCGACGGCCCAAAGCTGCGGCAGATGTTGAACTCGCGGGCATTTGCCGACATGCACGGGCGCCGACCCCGCTCGTGGGGCACGACCCCTCCGCCGGACCTGTCCATGTCGCCCGATCCCGCCCTCCTCGACGCCGCCGCGACATCGACCGCTTGGCCGTTCGAGGAGGCGCGCAAGCTGGTCGTCCGGCTGGAGAGGCGGCCGAAGCCCGAAATCCTGTTCGAGACCGGCTACGGGCCCTCCGGCCTGCCGCATATCGGGACCTTCGGCGAGGTGGCCCGCACCTCGATGGTGCGCCACGCCTTCCGGCTCTTGACGCAGGATCGTGTGCCGACCCGGCTCGTCGCCTTCTCGGACGACATGGACGGGCTCCGCAAGGTGCCGGACAACGTGCCGAAGCGCGAGGTGATGGCGGGCTATCTGGGCAAGCCGCTCTCGCGCATCCCGGACCCGTTCGGGAGCGAGCACGGCTCCTTCGGGGCCGCGAACAACGCGCGGCTGCGCGCCTTCCTCGACCGGTTCGGTTTCGACTACGAGTTCGTCTCCGCGACCGACGCCTACGCGTCGGGCCGGTTCGACGCGACGCTGATGCGCATGCTCGCCGTCTTTGACGACGTCATGGACATCATCCTGCCGACGCTCGGGCCCGACCGCCGGGCCACCTACTCGCCGTTCCTGCCGATCAGCCCGTCGACCGGCATCGTGCTGCAGGTCCCGACGCTGGAGCGCGATGTCGCGGGCGGGCGTATCGCGTACCGCGACCCGGACACGGGCGAGATCGTCTGGACGACGGTCACGGGCGGCGCGGTCAAGTGCCAGTGGAAGGCCGATTGGGCGCTGCGCTGGGTGGCGCTCGGCGTCGACTACGAGATGGCCGGCAAGGACCTGATCGACTCGGTCAAGCTGTCCTCACGCATCGTCAGGGCACTGGGCGGCGAGCCGCCCGAGGGCTTCAACTACGAGCTCTTCCTCGACGAGGGCGGCGGCAAGATCTCGAAGTCGAAGGGCAATGGCCTCACCATCGACGACTGGCTGACCTATGGCACGCAGGAGAGCCTCTCGCTCTTCATGTACAACCGC
The DNA here is from genome assembly GCA_903644085.1 of Hyphomicrobiales bacterium. Lineage (GTDB taxonomy): Bacteria > Pseudomonadota > Alphaproteobacteria > Rhizobiales > Beijerinckiaceae > Enterovirga. Next base: position 2,463 of record CAHJXE010000271.1, on the reverse strand, counting down.
CCGCGCGAGGCGAAGAAGCTGCATTTCGACGTGATCCCGCGTCAGGTCGACGATTACGCGGCGGCCCTCGACCGGTACCCGGCCCAGGACGAGACCACCCGGCTCGGCAACCCCGTCTGGCACATCCATGGCGGCGCGCCGCCGGCGCCCGAGCGGGTGGGCGCCGGCTCGGCGCCCTCCTTCGCGATGCTGCTCAACCTGGTGGCGGTCGCGAACACGGAGGAGCCCGCCGTGCTCTGGGGTTTCATCCGCCGCTACGCGCCGAACGCGTCGCCCGACGCGAACCCGCGTCTCGACCGGCTCGTCCACCTCGCGCTCGCCTATTACCGCGACGTCGTGCGTCCCGCGAAGGTGTACCGCGCCCCCACGGCGCAGGAGCGGGACGCGCTGGCGGACCTCGCACAGGCCCTCGCCGCGCACGACGGCTCGACAGACGCCGAGGCGCTGCAAGGCGTCGTCTACGATGTCGGGCGGCGGCACTTCCCGGACACGTCCGGTAAGGCCAAGAGCCCGGACGGCCGGCCCGGCGTGTCGCGCGCCTGGTTCGGATCGATCTACGCGGTGCTGCTCGGCGAGGCGCAAGGCCCGCGCTTCGGCTCTTTCGTGGCGCTCTACGGCGTCGCCGAGACCCGCCGCCTCATCGCGGACGCGCTGGACGGGGCCTTCGTGGCCGGGTGACACGATGGCCGACATGACGTCGCGTCGCCGGTTAGCCCAAATTTTACGAGCTCACGTTAAGGCCTTGAGGGTCGTTCTCTGCCTGAGAGCGGCCGGGGCGGACATCCAGGATGACCGGCGAGGATCAGGACGGGCCGCCTGACGGGGACCGCGTCGCGCGCGCGTCACGCGAACTGGTCGCTGTCGCGCGCCGGATGCGACGGGACTCTCGGCCGATCCTGATCGTCGTGCCGGTCTACAACGATTGGGCCGCGTTCCGGGAGCTGGCGCGCACGACCGACGAGGTCTGCGCACGAGCCGGCGTTTCGGCCGAGATGCTGGTCGTCGATGACGGGTCATGGCAGGACCCGAGCTCCGTCCTCGACGAACTCGCGGCCGGCGGGCTGACGATCGGGATCGGGGTCGCGAGGCTCGCGACGAATGTCGGCCACCAGCGCGCCATCGCGACCGGCCTCGTCCTCGCCCACGAGAGGGCGAGGGAGTTCACGGCGGTTCTCGTCATGGACGGGGACGGCGAGGACCGCCCCGAGCACATCCCGGAGCTCCTGCGCGAGAGTGCCGCCTACCCCGAGGCGATCGTCTGCGCCCGGCGCGGAAAACGCTTCGAGGGTGTCCGGTTCGCGCTGGGCTACGGGTTGTTCAAGGCGGTCTTCACGCTCTGTACGGGGCGGCGGATCGATTTCGGGCATTACTGTGTCATCCCGCCGGCCCTCCTCGGCCGCCTCGTCCACAGCCCTTCGCTCTGGAGCCATTTCGCCGCGACGGTCCTGCGTTCGGGTGTACCGCTCCGCCGGATCCACGTCGATCGCGGCCGTCGCTATGCCGGCCGCTCGACGATGAATCTGACCTCGCTCATCCGGCACGGGTTGAACGCGATCGCGGTCTTCGAGGATGTGTGGCTGATCCGGATGCTCGTCGGGCTGGGGTTGTTCTCCGGTCTCGTCGTGTCGGCGCTCGTCGGCGTCGGCGTCGTGAAGCTCGGCACCGATCTCGCGATCCCGGGCTGGACCACGAGCGCCGCCGGCCTGCTCCTCGTCATCCTGTTGCAGGCGGCGCTCCTCGCCGTCATGTCGGTCACCGCGCATCTCAGTCGTCGCTCGCTCCCCGAATTCATCCCGGCATTGGATGCCAAGCGCTTCATCGTGCGATCCGAACAAGCGTCCGAGACGGGGGGCCCGGCATGGAAGGCGGCGTCCTGACCTCGGCCACGGACTATGTCGGGACCGAGCTCGACCTCTTCGCGGCGGCCCGGAACTGGAAAGCTTACTGGTCCGGCCAGATCGCGTCTCACGTCGGCGGCCGCGTGCTGGATGTCGGCGCGGGGCTGGGCGCGACGGCGGCGCTCTTCGCCGGCCACATGGGCGTTGCGGAGTGGACGTGCCTCGAACGGGACCGCCGCTTCGTGGCGGATCTCGCCGCCAAGGTCTCGCGCGGCGACCTCCCGCTCCAGACGCGGGTCCGTGCCGGCACGACAGCCGATATCCGGGCGCAGGAGCGCTTCGACGCGATCCTCTACATCGACGTGCTGGAGCACATTGCGGACGATCGCGAAGAACTCGCGCGAGCCGCCCGCCTCCTCGCACCCGGCGCCAAGCTCATCGTGCTCTCGCCGGCGCACCAGTGGCTGTTCTCGCCATTCGACAGGCATGTCGGCCACGAGCGGCGCTATGCCCGTTCACGTCTGGCCGCGCTCGCGCCGGCTGGATTGAGGCCGGTGTCGCTGCGCTACCTCGATTGCGTCGGGCTCGCGGCCTCGCTCGCCAACCGATGCCTGTTGCGGCAGGA
>CAHJXE010000270.1 GCA_903644085.1 Hyphomicrobiales bacterium | reverse complement strand
ACGGCGTTCTCGCTGCAAGGCCTCGCCTTCCTGCACGACATCACCCGGGGACGGCGCGGGCGCGGGCTCGTCCTGTTCCTCACCTACGTCCTCACCCTCACGCTCGGCCAGGCGCTCCTGCCCCTGCTCGCGCTCACCGGAATGGCCGACACCGCGACCTCGCTGCGCCGGTCCCTCATCGACCGGGCGGGGCGCGGCCCCGGCCGGCCGCCCTCCCCCTGAACCATACCCCAGCCAAGGAGAACACCCATGGAAGTCATCCTGCTCGAACGCGTGGCCAAGCTCGGCCAGATGGGCGAGACCGTCCGCGTGAAGGACGGCTACGCGCGCAACTTCCTGCTGCCCCGCCACAAGGCGTTGCGCGCCACCAAGGGCAACAAGGAGCATTTCGAGACGCAGCGCGTGCAGCTCGAGGCCCGCAACCTCGAGCGCAAGAGCGAGGCCGGGCGCGTCGGCGAGACGCTCGACGGCAAGAGCTTCACGATCATCCGGCAGGCGGGCGACACCGGCGTCCTCTACGGCTCGGTCTCGACGCGCGATCTCGCGGACACGCTGACGGCCGCCGGATTCTCGGTCTCGCGCGACCAGATCGTCATGAACGTGCCGATCAAGACGCTGGGCCTTCATCCCGTCCCCGTCGCCCTCCACCCGGAGGTCGAGGTCGGCGTCACGATCAACATCGCGCGCAGCCCCGAAGAGGCCGAACGCCAGGAGCGTGGCGAGAGCGTCACGGATCGCGAGGAGTTCGACCTCGACGAGCTCGGCCTCGAAGTCGGAGCGGCGCTCGCGGAAGCGGGCGGAGACCGCGACGACCGTTGAGTTCGTTCCTCGTTTGTTCTAGAATGCGATTATCGTTCGTGGTGGTCGCACCTCGTCCCGGATCACACGGTCAAGGCCTCTCGGACCCGTCCACACGAGTCCGAGAGCGGGCTGTGTGAATCGAGGAGAAGGCCGGAATCCGCGCGCGGCGTTAACCGAATCGGGGCAGGTGGACGAGCCCCGACCGACGCTCACCAGGATCGCCCGTGCCGCCCGCCACCGCCCTCGTCGCCCGCCTCGATGTCGCGCCGCGCGAGTTCCGCTCGCAGCCGAACAACATCGAGGCCGAGCAGGCGCTGCTCGGCGCGATCCTTGTCAACAACGACGCGTTCTACCGCGTCTCCGACTTCCTGGCGCCCGAACATTTCTACGAGGAGGTGCACCGGCGCATCTTCGAGATCGCCTCGACGCTGATCAAGGCCGGCAAGGTCGCGACCCCGATCACGCTGCGGACCTATCTCGGCGACGTCGACCTCGGCGGCATGACGCTGCCGCAATATCTCGCGCGCCTGGCGGCGGAAGCCACCACCATCATCAACGCGGAGGATTACGGGCGCGCGATCTCCGATCTCGCGACGCGCCGCAACCTCATCCTGATCGGCGAGGAGGTGGTGAACGTCGCCTACGACGCGCCGGTCGAATCGACGCCGCGCGACCAGATCGAGGCGGCCGAGCGCCGGCTCTTCGAGCTCGCCGAGACGGGCCGCTACGACGGCGGCTTCCAGCGCTTCTCGGACGCGCTCACCCACGCGATCGACATGGCGGCGGCCGCTTTCAAGCGCGAGGGCAAGCTCTCCGGCATCGCGACGGGCCTCAAGGATCTCGACCGCCAGATGGGCGGGCTGCAATCCTCCGACCTCGTGATCCTCGCGGGGCGACCCGGCATGGGCAAGACCGCGCTCGTCACGAACATCGCGTTCAACGTCGCCAAAGCCTATCGCGGCGAGAAGCAGCCGGACGGGTCGATGAAGACCGTGAACGGGGGCATCGTGGGGTTCTTCTCGCTGGAGATGTCGGCCGAGCAGCTCGCGACCCGCATCATCGCGGAGCAATCGGGCGTGCCATCCTATAAGATCCGGCGCGGCGACATTCGAGAGGACGACTTCTACAAGATCACGGATGCGGCGCGCGAGATGCAGACCATCCCCTTCTACATCGACCAGACGGGTGGCATCTCGATCGCGCAGCTGACCGCGCGGGCGCGGCGCCTGAAGCGGCAGCGCGGGCTCGACGTGCTCGTTGTGGACTACCTCCAGCTCCTGTCTGGCTCCTCCAAGAAGGGCGAGAACCGCGTCCAGGAGCTGACGGAGATCACGACCGGGCTGAAGGCGCTCGCGAAGGAGCTCGCCGTGCCGGTCGTCGCGCTGTCGCAGCTCTCGCGCCAGGTCGAGAACCGCGAGGACAAGCGGCCCCAGCTCTCGGACCTGCGCGAATCCGGCTCCATCGAGCAGGACGCCGACGTCGTGATGTTCGTGTTCCGGGAGGAGTACTACATCAAGAACAAGGAGCCGCGCGTCGGAACCGAGGAGCACATCAAGTGGCAGACCGAGATGGACCTCGTCCACGGCAAGGCCGAGGTCATCATCGGCAAGCAACGCCACGGCCCGACGGGCACGATCCAGCTCGCCTTCCAGGCCGAGATCACCCGCTTCGGCAACCTCGCCGAGGAGGACAAGCTGCCGGACAGGTACTGATCGCTTCCGCAAGCGCGGCGGCGGGCGTACCCTGACGGCCACATCGAGGGCGGGGCCATGGCGTCGACGAAGGTTCAGGAGCGACCGGCAGCCGAACCGGAGGCCGGCACGTACGAGACGGACTTCTACACCTGGACGATCGACCAGGCGGCGGCGCTGCGCGACGGCCGCCTCTCCGAGCTCGATATCGGGAACCTGGCCGAGGAGATCGAGGATTTGGGCAAGGAGGTCTTCTCGAAGCTGCGCAGCTCGTTTCGCATCATCCTGCTTCATATGCTGAAATGGGACCACCAGCCGAAGCGAAGGTCACGAAGCTGGGCGGTCTCGGTCGAGACGCATCGCATCGACATCGAGGATGTGCTGGCCGACAATCCATCGCTTCGTCGACGGCAGCTCGAGGCGATCGCGGGCGCATACCGCAAGGCTCGGCTGGAAGCGGCCGGCGAGACCGGGCTACGCCGCAACGCGTTCCCGACGGAATGTCCATACACACTCGACGAGATCCTGAACCGCCCGTTCGACTGGCCGGACGCGTGACGATCACGCCGGCCCACGATGCCGCGGCGCTCACGATCGATCTCGGGGCGCTCGTCGATAACTGGCGGACGTTGCGCGACCGGGCCGCGACCGCCGAATGCGCGGCCGTGCTCAAGGCCGACGCCTACGGGATCGGGCTCGAACCGGCCGCCCGCGCGCTCGATGCCGCGGGCTGCCGCACCTATTTCGTGGCACACCTCTCGGAGGCGGCGCGCCTGCGCGCGGTACTGCTCGACGCGGTGATCTATGTCCTCAACGGCCTCCTGCCGGGCACGGCGCCGCGCTTCCCGGATCTGGGCGTCCGGCCGATCCTGGGCTCGCGAGCGGAACTCGACGAATGGGGGGCGTTCTGTGTGCTCACCGGGCAGCGCCTGCCGGCCGCGATCCACGTCGATACGGGGATGAACCGCCTCGGTCTCTCGGTCGAGGAGGCGCTCGCGCTCGTGAGCGATCCCCTCCTCGCGCGTTTCGAACCCGCCCTCGTAATGAGTCATCTCGTGGCGGCCGAAGAGTCGAACGATCCGGTCAATGCGCGGCAGGCCGTGGATTTCGCGCGCGTGCGCGAGGCTTACCCCGGCGTTCCGGCCTCGCTCGCGAACTCGTCCGGCATCTTTCATCCGGGCATTCCGGGCTACGACCTCGCGCGCCCCGGCTACGCGCTCTACGGCGGTAATCCCAGGCCGGGCAGCGCCAACCCGATGCGGCCGGTCTTGACGCTGGAGGCGTCGATCGTGCAGTTGCGCGAGGTCGGGGCGGGCGAGCGGGTCGGCTATAACGGGCGTTGGACCGCACCCGGTCCACGCCGCCTCGCGACCCTGTCGCTCGGCTACGCGGACGGGTATCTCCGCTCGGCTAGCACGACCGATGAGGGCCTTGAGAACGGGCTAAAGACAGGGGTCGCGCTCGTCGCCGGCCGGCCCTGCCCCGTCGTCGGGCGCATCTCCATGGACCTGACGATCCTCGACGTCACGGACGTGCCGGAGGTCGCGCGCGGTGACAGGGCGACCCTGATCGGCGGCGCGCTCGACGTCGACGAGGTCGGGCGGCGCGCGGGCACGATCGGCTACGAGATCCTGACCGGCCTTGGGAGCCGCTACGAGCGTCGCTATCTTGACGCCAGACCGACCGCCCTGGCGCGTTGAGGGACACCCGGATGTCGAAACCCGTCCATCTCTGGCCCGATCACGCGGCGCTCGCCGAGAGCCTGGTCGCGAGCGGCCGCTTCAACAGCATCGGCGAGGTCGTGATGCACGCCTTCTCGCTGCTGGAGGATGAAGAAGCCGCCCGGGAGGCGCGGCTCGCCAAGCTGCGGGCGCACATCGCCGAAGGGCTCGCGGATATCGAGGCCGGGCGGACGGTCCCGGCCGAGGAGGTGTTCGCCGAGCTCGACCGCATCATCGCCGACGCAGAGGTCCGCCGGGATGCTGCCGAGTGAGAACACGCTTCTCGCGAGAAGCGAGCAATGACCTTCGCGGTATCGTCCGAGAGATCGCCGCCCAGAGCCCTCGTGCAGCTCAACGTGTCAGGAACAACATCTCACGCCTCGCAGCATCGCTGGCCGGCAACCCGGCTCTTGGCCCGAAGGTCGGCCCCGGCTCGCTCCGCCGTGTCGTCGTGTCTCCTTACCTGGTGTTCTACCAAGCCTCGGCTCAGGAGGTGACGGTCGTGAGAGTGCTGCACGGCGCGCGTGATCTCGACCGTATCCTGCGCGAGACCGATCCCGACGAGCCGGACGCCTGATGGCCAAGAACCCGAGCTTCGTCTGCCAGAGCTGCGGCGCCGTCTACAATCGCTGGCGCGGGCGCTGCGAGGCCTGCGGCGGCTGGAACACCGTCGCCGAGGAGGCGGGCGGCGGCGGTCCGCTC
>CAHJXE010000269.1 GCA_903644085.1 Hyphomicrobiales bacterium | reverse complement strand
CCGCCGCCCGCCCGGCCGGACGCGCCGCGACGGCTGCCGACGACGAGTCGAACGAGAAGCGGGTGATCCGCCGGCCGGGTCTGCCGCTCAAGGTCATCGTTCCGCCCAAGACCCCCAAGGTCGCGCCCGGCGGCAACCGCGACCGCCGCGGCCGCCTGACCGTCACGACCGCGACCTCGGGCGAGGACGAGCGCACGCGCTCTGTCGCCTCCTATCGCCGCCGCCAGCAGCGCCTCACCGGGCACCGCGTGCAGGAGGAGAAGGAGAAGCTCGTCCGCGAGGTGACGATCCCGGAATCGATCACGATCCAGGACCTCGCGAACCGCATGTCCGAGCGCGCGGTGGACGTGATCAAGCTCCTCATGCGCCAGGGGCAGATCCACAAGATCACCGACGTGCTGGACCCCGACACCGCGCAGATCGTGGCCGAGGAGTTCGGCCACACGGTGAAGCGCGTCGCCGAGTCCGACGTCGAGGAAGGCCTGTTCGACGAGGCCGAGATCGAGGAGGACTTGATGCCGCGGCCGCCGGTCGTGACCATCATGGGCCATGTCGACCACGGCAAGACCTCGCTGCTCGACGCGATCCGCAAGACGGATGTCGTCAAGGGCGAGGCGGGCGGCATCACGCAGCATATCGGCGCCTACCAGGTCACCACGCCGGCCGGTTCCAAGGTCACGTTCATCGACACGCCAGGCCACGCGGCCTTCACGGCGATGCGCTCGCGTGGCGCCAAGGTGACGGATATCGTGGTCCTGGTGGTGGCGGCGGATGACGGCGTCATGCCTCAGACGATCGAGGCGATCAGCCACGCGCGGGCGGCGAACGTTCCGCTGATCGTGGCGATCAACAAGATCGACAAGCCGGACGCGAACCCGCAGCGGGTCCGCACCGAATTGCTGCAGCACAACATCCAGGTCGAATCGATGGGCGGCGAAACGCTCGAATTCGAGGTCTCGGCTAAGACCGGCGACGGGCTCGACACGCTGCTCGAAGGTCTTCAGCTCCAGGCCGAGATCCTCGACCTCAAGGCCGACCCGTTCCGCACCGCCGAGGGTACGGTCATCGAGGCGAAGCTCGATCGAGGCCGCGGTCCGGTCGCGACCGTCCTCGTCCAGCGCGGTACGCTCGACGTCGGCGACATCGTGGTGGCGGGTGCCGAGTGGGGACGCGTACGCGCCCTCGTCAGCGATTCGGGCGAGATGCTGAAGGAGGCCGCGCCCTCCTTCCCGGCCGAGATCCTGGGCTTCAACGGCACTCCCGACGCCGGCGACCGCGTGGCGGTGGTCGATTCGGAGGCCCGTGCCCGCGAGATCACGGATTACCGTGCCCGCCAGAAGCGCGAGCGGCAGGCGGCGCGACTGTCCGGCGCGCGCGGCACGATGGCCGACATGATGCGCGACCTGCGAGAGGGCGCGGCCAAGAAGGAGTTCGCCCTCGTGATGAAGGGCGACGTGCAGGGCTCGGTCGAGGCGATCAACACCGCGCTCGAGAACCTCGGCAACGACGAGGTCTCGGCCCGCATCCTCCACGCGGGGGTGGGCGCCATCACCGAGTCGGACGTGACCCTGGCGCAGGCCTCGGGCGCGATCCTGATCGGCTTCAACGTGCGCGCCCACAAGGAAGCGCGCGAAGCGGCCGAGCGGGCGGGCGTCGAGATCCGCTACTACAGCGTCATCTACAACCTCGTGGACGACGTGAAGGAGGCGCTCTCCGGGCTCTTGCCGCCGAACCTGCGCGAGGAGCGCCTCGGCGAGGCACGCATCCTCGAGGTGTTCGACGTGTCGAAGATCGGCAAGGTCGCGGGTTGCCGCGTCGAGGACGGCCGTGTGGAGCGCGGAGCCCATATCCGGCTCCTGCGCGACAACGTGGTCATCCACGAGGGCGGCAAGCTGCAGACGCTGAAGCGCTTCAAGGACGACGCCAAGGAAGTCGTGGCCGGCCAGGAATGCGGCATGTCGTTCGACAACTACGACAAGATCCGCGTGGGCGACTTCATCGAGTGCTTCCTCGTCCACGCCGAGAAGCGCTCGCTCTAGTCACGACAGGCTGACGTGAGTGGCCGGGCTCAGCCCGGCCATGGCGCGACGAGATGCCGGTCCTACCCCGGCCCGAGACACATGCAGAAACGATCCGATCCCTATAAAGGCCCGAGCCAGCGCCAGCAGCGCGTGGCCGAACTCGTGCGGCACGCGCTGGCCGAGGTGCTGGCACGCGGCGACATCCAAGACCCGGTGCTGACCGCGCATGTCGTGACTGTGCCGGAGGTGCGCATGTCGCCCGATCTTCGCATCGCGACCGCCTACGTGATGCCGCTCGGCGGCGGGGACGAGACGCCCGTCATCAAGGCTCTCGCCAAGCACAAATCCGTGCTGCGCACCGAGGTGGCGCGCCGGGTGAACCTGAAATTCGCGCCCGACCTGCGTTTCCTGCGCGACGAGACCTTCGACGAGGCCTCCCGCATCGACGCGATCCTGCGCACAGAGCGGGTGCGCCGCGACATCGACACGCCGCCCGAGACCGGGCCGATGCCCGACACCATCGGGCCGATGCCTGACACCATCGGGTCAGAGCCAGAGGACTGACCGTATGATCGCCGACGAGGCAGAGCCCGCCGAAGCGCCGGCCGAACGTGCTGGCGGGGAGGAGCGCGCGCGCCGCGGCCCCCGCCCGCAACACGACCGCCCGAAGAGGCGCGTCGTCAACGGCTGGGTGATCCTGGACAAGCCGGTCGGCATGACCTCGACCTACGCGGTCGCGGCGGTGAAGCGCGCACTGAACGCCAAGAAGGCGGGCCATGCCGGGACGCTCGACCCGCTGGCGTCCGGCATACTGCCGATCGCGCTGGGCGAGGCGACGAAGACCGTGCCCTACGTGATGGACGGGCGGAAGTCGTACGTGTTCACGGTCGATTGGGGCGTCGAGACCGACACCGACGATTCGGAGGGCCAGCCGGTCGAGACGCGCGAGACGCGTCCCGAGCAGGCGGAGATCGAAGCGCTGCTGCCACGCTTCGTCGGGCAGATCGAGCAGGTGCCGCCGCGCTACTCGGCGGTGAAGATCGAGGGCGAGCGCGCCTACGACCTCGCGCGCGACGGCGAGATCGTCGAATTGAAGGCCCGCACCGTTGAGGTGACGCGGCTCGCGGTCGTGGCGCACGAGCGCGACCGCTCCGTGATCGAGGCCGATTGCGGCAAGGGCACCTATGTGCGCGCGCTCGCGCGCGATCTCGGCCGCGCGCTCGGCTGCCTCGGCCACGTCTCGGCCTTGCGGCGCACGCGCGTCGGGCCGTTCGCGGAGGCCGACACGACCAACATCCCGGCCCTGGAGGGGACCGCGACCGCGCCCGAGACGCTGCCGGGCCTGATCTACCCGGTCATGTCGGCCCTGAACGAGATGCCCTCGATGCCAGTCTCCCGCGACGGCGCGGGCCGCCTGATGCGCGGCCAGTCGATCGTGCTGCGCGGGCGAGACGCCCCGATGGAGGGCCGCCTCTACGCGACGCTGAACGGCGCCCTCGTGGCGATCGGCGACATCGATCGCGGCGAATTCGTGCCGCACCGCGTCTTCAACCTCGGCGAGTAGCGGGACCCCGATGGCGCTGGTCGGCCGCAAGCCCGGATGGCTCCTCGACAAGATCCTCGGCCGCGAGTCGGAGGAGGCCGCCCCGGCGCCTGTCCAGCCCGCCTTCCCGGAACCCTCGATCCCGATCCCGCTGGCGCCCGTCGCGGCGCCGGAGCCCGCACTCGAACCGCCCGCGCTCTCGCCGGCCTCGTTCTCGGAGGGCGTGCCGAACTTCACGTCGGCCGCCGAGGCCGCGATCCCGGTCGCCGCCCCACCGACGGTGACCGAGGCATCGCCCGAGGCCCTGCCCGAGACCGTGCCGGTCCCGGACCTCACTGGCGCGACGCTCCAGCCCATCGCGGGCGCGCCGGATGGCGCGGTGTTCCCGGATGTGGCGGATGCTGAACTCGCCGTCGCTCAGTCCGACGACACCCAGCTTGCTGACGGGGAGCCGCGGCGCTGGTGGCGCAGGCTCACGCAGGGCATGCGCCGCACCTCCTCGGCCATCGGCGACGGCGTCACGGGGCTCTTCACCAAGCGCCGGCTCGACCGCGCGACCCTCGACGACCTGGAGGACCTGCTGATCGGGGCGGATCTCGGCGTCGAGACCGCGACCCGGATCACGCAGGCGGTGGCGGGCGGGCGCTACGACCGCGAGATCTCGGCCGGCGAGGTCCGGGAGATCATGGCGGGCGAGATCGAGACCGTGCTGGCGCCGGTCGCGCGGCCCCTCTCGCTCGACGCCGCCACCAAGCCCTTCGTGCTCCTCATGGTGGGGGTGAACGGGGCCGGCAAGACGACCACCATCGGCAAGCTCGCACAGAAATTCAGGCAGGACGGTCGATCCGTCATGATCGCGGCCGGGGACACGTTCCGGGCGGCCGCGATCGAGCAGTTGAAGGTGTGGGGCGACCGCGTCGGCGCACCGGTCATCTCGCGCGCGCAAGGATCTGACGCGGCGGGCCTCGCCTTCGACGCCCTGGAGGAGGCGCGCGGACGGGGCGCCGACATCCTGATGATCGACACGGCCGGCCGCCTCCAGAACAAGGCCGGGCTGATGGCGGAGCTGGAGAAGATCATCCGCGTACTGCGCAAGCTCGACGGCAGCGCGCCCCACGCGACGCTCCTCGTGCTCGACGCGACGGTCGGCCAGAACGCGCTCTCGCAGGTCGAGCTCTTCGGCAAGGTCGCGGGCGTGACGGGGCTCGTGATGACGAAGCTCGACGGCACGGCGCGCGGCGGCATCCTGGTGGCGCTGGCGGCCAAGTTCGGCCTGCCGGTGCACTACATCGGCGTCGGCGAGGGCGTGGACGACCTGGAGCCGTTCACCGCCCGCGACTTCGCCCGCGCCATCGCGGGGCTGGAGGAG
>CAHJXE010000268.1 GCA_903644085.1 Hyphomicrobiales bacterium | reverse complement strand
CGGGCCGCCCTCGTTGTCGTCGGAAGCAGCCAACGCGTCCTACCTGTGGTCTGAACTGTCGTGCGTCTCTTAAAGGATTTCAGCGACTTGCGCCACGATCCGCGAAGCCGGAATCAGGCGAGCCCACCGAGAAGACCCGCCATCAGCCTCATGCGCGGCATGAGCGAGGAGATCAGCGCATATTCCCCCAGGGTATGCGCACCGTCCCCGTCGATGCCGAGGCCGTCCAATGTCGGGATGCCGAGTGCCGCCGTGAAATTGCCGTCGGAGCCGCCGCCCGTCCGCGGCACCTCGCCGAGGTCGAACCCGAGCTCGGCCGCGAGGCTCCGCGCCCGCTCGAACAGGCGCCCGACCGCCTCGCTGCGCTCGAAGGGCGGCCGGTTCATGCCGCCCGTGACCCGCACCGACATGTCGGGCCCGACCGGCGTCAGCCCGAGGACCCGCGCCGCGTACTCCTCGCCGTCCGCGACCGTCACGACCCGCAGGTCGACGGAGAAGCCGCAATGCTGAGGCACCACGTTCTGCGCCGATCCGCCCGAGATCATGCCGACATTCGTCGTGACGCCGCGCGCGTAATCCGTCAGGTTCTCGATCGCGGTGACCTGCAAGGCCGCCTCGCGGATGGCGCTGCGGCCGTCCGGGTGGCGCGAGCCCGAATGGGACGGGCGGCCCTCGACATGCACCTCGAAGCGACCGACGCCCTTGCGCGACGTCACCACCCGCCCGCCGTCGCGCGCGGGCTCGGTCACGAGGACGTAGGCCGAGCGGCCTCCCAGATCCTCGATCAGGTCGCGTGACGTCGGCGACCCGATCTCCTCGTCCGGCGTCAACAGCATCGTCAGCGGCAGACCCGCGTTCGCGGCCGCCGCGACATGTTTGAAAGCCTGGAACGCCAGATAGGCGCCGCCCTTCATATCGTAGACGCCGGGCCCGTAGAGCCGGTCGCCCTCGACGCGGACCGGCAGATCGGCCAGCGTGCCGACCGGGTGGACGGTATCGAGGTGCGATAGCACCAGCGTCCCGGGCGCGGACGATCGAGGTCCGGCCCGCAGCAACACGCTGTCGCCGAGCCCGTCCCGACCGGGCACCCGCTCGAGCGCGATCCCGGCGCCCGCGGCCTCGTCGGCCACAATATCCATCATGCGGTTGACGGCGGCCGGATCGTGCGTCGGGCTCTCGATCGCGGTCCAAGCCGACAGGGCCGCGACGTGCCGATCTAGGTCATCGTTCATGGGACGCTACCAGGACCGGATGCGCAGCCTAAAAGGGGATGTCGTCGTCGAGGTCGCTCGCGTAGCCGCCGCGCGACCCGCCTCCCCCGCCACCGCCGCCCGCCATCGCGGGACGCTTCTCCATCGGGCCGGAGCGGCCGAAATCGCCGCCGCGGCTCACCTGCCCGCCGCCCTGGTCGTCGCCGTAATCGGAGGCGCCGCCGCCACCAAACTTACCGTCCAGCAGGGTCAGCTCGCCGCGGAAGCGCTGCAGCACGACCTCCGTCGAGTACTTCTCCGCGCCCGACTGATCGGTCCATTTGCGGGTCTGGAGCTGGCCCTCGATATACACCTTCGAGCCCTTGCGCAGGTACTGCTCCGCGACGCGCGCGAGGTTCTCGTTGAAGATCACCACGCTGTGCCACTCGGTCTTCTCCTTGCGCTCGCCCGTGCCCTTGTCCTTCCAGGTCTCGGATGTCGCGATCCGCAGGTTGACCACGGGATCGCCCGATCCCATCCGCCGGGTCTCGGGGTCGCGGCCGAGATTTCCGACCAGGATGACCTTGTTCACGCTTCCGGCCACGATACGCTCCCCAAACTCCGAGCCTATGTTCGCGCGCCGGGCCGACGCCCACAAGCCGCAATCACCGGCAGCCCACATCTCATCGCGTCCGTTCTACTTTTGTTCCAGGCCGATCGCAAGCGTCGGCCTGTCTCGAACTGGAACATCGCGCGGGATCGGCCGTTCTCGCGCCGGATTTCGACAGCGAGCGACGATGGTGGCGAGAGCGTTATGCCTGACCTTGGGGGCGATCGCGCCGCTCGTCAGCGTCGGCTGGCTCATCATCTATCACTGAGGCGTCACGGTCGAGAAAACGTGACCCCCGGCGCGCTGACGAGGCAGATGGTCGTCGCCATCTCGACGTGATGCAGATCGCGACAGCCGAAGCACTCCGGCCCACTCCCTCCCTACCACGGCATCGACTCTGGGTGCCGCGCAACGTGATCGTGACGCCGGCCGCTCTCGAACACGCCCACGGGCGTGCCATGGTCGAGCGCGTCGCCGCGCTCGGTTCCCAGGTGACGCGGCTCAAGTCCAACCGCATCATGGGCCTGCCCCGCCCGGAGGAGCCTCGGGCCTACGCGAACGCGAAGTCGACGCTCGCGATCACGGTCGCGAGCCCGGCGAAGCGTCGGCTCCAGCCGATCCCGCCTTCGGCCGATTGGCGCTTCGACCTCGCTGAGGGTTGCCCGGCGCATTGCCAGTACTGCTATCTCGCGGGCTCGCTCAGCGGACCTCCGATCACGCGCGCCTACGCGAACATCGAGGAGATCCTGGGCGGGCTCGGCGAGTATGTCGGGCGCGGCGCGGTGACTTCGCGGCAGGCCGAACGCGCCCACGAGGGCACGACCTTCGAGGCCTCCTGCTACACGGACCCGCTCGGCATCGAGCACATCACGGGCTCTCTCGCGGAGGCGATCCGATATTTCGGCGCCTGGGACGCGGACGTGCAACTGCGCTGGACGACGAAGTACGACGGCGTCGACCCGCTTCTCCCCCTGCCTCACGGGGGAAAGACGCGGGTGCGCTTCTCCGTCAACGCGGAAGCGGTCGCGCGCAAGATCGAGGGCGGCACCGCCCCGCTCGCGTCCCGGCTCGCCGCGATGGGCCGGATGGCGCGCGCCGGCTACCCGGTCGGGCTCACCATCGCGCCGATCATGGCGATCGAGGGCTGGCGCGAGGCCTACACGGCGCTCCTCGACGGGGCGGCGGCGGAGCTCGCCGGCACCACGACGCCCGACCTCACGGTGGAGCTGATCACGCACCGCTTCACGCCGAGCTCCAAGGAGGTGCTGACCGGCTGGTATCCGGGCTCGTCGCTGGAGATGGACGAGGCGGCCCGGACCCGGAAGTTGACCAAGTTCGGCTCGGTCAAGTACGTCTACCCCAAGGAGACGATGCGGGAGATGCGCGGCTGGTTCGAGCGCGCCGTCGCGGACAGGCTGCCGGCCGCCCGCGTCCTATACTGGACCTGAGCGGCGCTGCGCCATCACTCGCGCATGGTGTCGGCGATCACTCGCGGCAGCTCGGCGCGGAAGGCCGGGACTCGCTCTCGAGCCGGTCCAGCCGGCCTTCGATCCGGGTGAGCCTCGCGTCCATCACGTCCAGCGGACCTTCGATCCGGTCCATCCTGCCGCGGAGCGCCGCGAGGTCGTCGCCGTTGCGGCGCACCTGTTCGAGGATATAGCGGGTCACGACCTTTTCTCGCCCTCGACCCTGTTCGAGGGCGGTCACGCGGCGTCTAGAAGCTCGATCTCGCTCATGTGACGAGAATAGCACCATGAGCGCGTGAGGAAAGCAGCGCTGCGTCGCCTGTCGGACGCGGCCGAGGCGATCGCTGCCTCGCCGGAACTCGGACCGGAGCGCTCCGTTCGCGAAGGGGCATGTCGCCCGACCGGCGGGCACTCGTGGCACAACCGAACCATCCCCGTCCGCCATCCGACGAGAACCGGCTGAGCGCGGCCGCCAAGCTACCCGACGTCTCCGCACGGGAGCGGGACGCCATCGAGTCGCGGAGCCGTCCGAGCGCCGCGTTGATCCACGAAACGATCCGGGCGGAGGGCCAGAGCGAGATCGAGCGTAGCGTCTCGGCCCTCCTGCTGTCCGGGCTCGCGGCCGGGCTCTCCATGGGGTTCTCGCTCATCGTGCAGGCGGTGCTTCGATCGCGGTTGCCCGAGGCGCCCTGGAGCGAGCTCGTGAGCGGCCTCGGCTACACGACGGGATTCCTCATCGTGGTGCTCGGGCGCCAGCAGCTCTTCACCGAGAACACGCTGACCCCCATCCTCCCGCTCCTCTACCATCGCGACGCGAACACGGTCGGGCGCGTGGCGCGGCTCTGGGCAATCGTGCTCGCGGCGAACCTCGCCGGCACCTACGCGATCGCGGCCGTGCTGGCGCACACGGACGTGTTCCCGGCCGACGTCCGGGATGCCTTCGCGGAGATCAGCCGGCACACGGTCGCGAGCCCCTTCGGCACCACGCTCCTGAAGGGTGTGTTCGCGGGGTGGCTGATCGCCCTCATGGTCTGGCTGCTGCCGGGCGCGGAAGGCATGCGCCCGCTCATCATCGTGGCGATCACCTACGTGGTGGTGATCGCCGGGTTCGGCCACGTGGTGGCCGGCTCCGTCGAAGCCTTCTACCTCGTGGAGACCGGGGCCGCCGGATGGGCCGACTATCTCTGGCGTTTCTTTACCCCGACGCTCGCCGGCAACGTGGTCGGCGGGGTGACGCTGGTCGCGGTCCTGAATTACGGGCAGGTCGCGAACGAGGTGGAGGGCTGACGGCTCACGCCGCGAGGGCGATCCGGGCGTCTAGCGAGGATGGCCGTCGTCGGTCCTCGCCCCCGACCGGCACGGGCGCGCCGGTCCCGGTCACGAGCCCGACCGCGCCCGTGAGGGCGCCCGGCACGAGCTCGCGCCCGAGAAAGCGCACCTCCTCGTAGGGGCCGGGCAGGCTCAGGCCCGCGACGACGTCGCGCGAGAAGCCGAACCGCGCGTAGTAGGGCGCGTCGCCGACGAGCAGCACGGCCGCATGACCGGAATCGGCCGCGCGACCGAGCGCGTCGCGGATCAGCTTGGCCCCGATGCCGAGGCCCTGCAGGGCGGGCTCGACCGCGACCGGCCCCAGCATGAGGGCGGGCCGGCCGCCGGCCGAGACGTCCCACAGGCGAATCGTCGC